>CAZQQS010000001.1:0-71819 GCA_964595665.1 uncultured archaeon
ATGAATCACTTTATTTTTTAGGGGATTCCAATTCAGGCATTTATTTTTGGAATTTGGATTATATTATTAAAAGTACAATAGATCCAAATTATAGTAATCCAAGTTCGAGTATACTTGTAAATAATGTTGATTTTAAAGTAGGATCTGGATTTAGAGGTGTAGTTTTGAGAAGTTAATATAAACTTTTATATTAGATATATATTCAGAGGGATGTGATTAATTTTGGTTGAAGATTTAAATTTGAATTTTGGTGAAAAAGTTGTTGAGAATAAACCTTTTCCAAAGAAGATATTAATTATATGTATTGCTGCATTTTTAGTAGTATTAACTGGTATTTTGTTATTTGTTTTTGCATTTCCACATAAAACAAATGTAGATTTTGATTTTTATTTAAATAATAATAAAGTAAATGAAGATTTAACTGTATTATTTAGTTATGATGATAAAAATTTTGAAGTAAAAACAGTTAAAGATAAGTTAACTGTGAGTTTGCCTAAAAATAAAGACGTTTCTTTAGAAGTTTTAACTATTGGATATCAATATAAAAAGAGTTTTTTTATAGATGGTAGTAAATATGATATAAAAATTAATAAAGCAACAAGCATTGCTGAATTAGAAGGGGAACAGGAAATAGTTCAATTTTATATTTATAAATATCCAAATACTACTCAAATATATAATAAAGATTTAATTTTTAACTTGACTTGTAATACTTCAAAAAAAACGGATATGGTTAAAGTAAATGGCTCTTATTCATATACTAAACCAGATGATTGTGGAAGTTTATCGGTAAAATTAGTATCTGATGAGTTTAAACCTATAAATCAAACTTGTGGATCATTATGTAAAATTATCTTGTATGATTTTGTTGATGTGTCTTTAAATACTAAAGTTAATGATTACCGAAATAATATTTTGGTATTTGCGAAACAAAAAGGAAAATCTGCTTTAGAAGATGTAACTGTTTCATTATATAAAGAGAATATTTTTGTAATTGATGGTTTAACGGATAAAGATGGATTAATTTATTTTACAAATTTATTGGTTGGAGATTATAAAATTGTTGGAAATTATAAAAAAGGATCAAAAAATTATCAAGCTATTCAAAATGTTAAATTAGAAAATTTAGAAAAAGATTTAAATGTTAATTTAGAATTTAAAATAAGTTCTGGGTCTGGGAGTTCTGGAAGTTCAGGAAGTTCATCTACTAAAATTTTAGAAGATAATACTCATAAAATATTAATTAAAACATATGACGACTATAATATTCCTTTTAGATATCAAATATATGCTGGTAAAGATCTTGTTGCAGAAGATGTTAATATAACTCCTTTTGCAACCGTAGATTTAGAGGATGGTAATTATTATATAACTATAATTCCTGAAATTAATAAAGATTTTAATAAAAATTACAACCCAGTTTTTTTAGAAGAAATTAATTTGGATTCTGATAAAACTATATCTTTAAGAAAATTAGATTTAAATTCAAATGTATTTTTATCTTTACCAACATATTTGGATTCTGATAAAAATACCAAATATAAAACCTTACAATATGGTGTTGATTTAAAAATTTATGACTTTGATAGTAATGTTATAATTTATGATTATGTTAATGTAACTGATGAAATTCACAAGTTTATTTTGGATAAATCTAAAAAATATATTATAAAAGCTGAGAAAAATAATTATTATAAAAGTGATATTTATGAGTTTAAAAATTGTAAGACTAATGATTATGGCGTTTGTATTGATTCTTTAAGTATTTATTTAGAAAATAAATATTTGGAATTGCCAGTAAAGGTTTATTTTAAAAATATCCTAGTAAAGGATTATAATTTATATTATTCTACAGACAATGAGCTTTGGTTAGAGTATAAAGATGTAAATCTTAACTATAATGTGCCCTATTATTTTAAAGTTAATGCTTTTACATCTATTGGTAAACGTATGAAGAAAATACATTATTATTCAGCACCATTAACTTTTAGGAAAAATGATTCGATATTGAATATTTTCTTAGATTATGAAAAAGATAATTTTAAATTTTTAAATCCATTAATTAATTTAGGTCAGAGTGTTGAAGGTAATTTCTTTTTAGATGATAAACTTACTAAAAAAATATCTAATAATCTAAACATATTTAGAAAATATTATTTGCCAATAAATATGTATGCTAATAATACCCAATCTTATTATGTTGATTTTAATAATGTTGATGTATATTTAGATTCGGAGTCACTTAATACTTCTTCCATATCTAATTTGGAATCTTTAGTTGCGAATAATGATTTAGGGGATATAAATGCAAAACAAAAAATACCTGGCTCTCAAAAATATTATGAAGTTATTTATATAAAACAATATATTTATGAAGTTATTCCTCAAGGATCGGATTCGGGTTTTTTATCTTTGAATAAAAATTTGCGCCCAATAATAGATAATAATTATTATGCGAGAGTTGATTTTAATATTTTAGCACCATTGGAAAATATTTTAGATTTGAATTATAATTTAAATAAAGTAGTGAATAAAGATTTTTACTTATTTAATAATGAAATATTGCAAGGTGTTGATCTTTACTCTTCAGTTTTAGAATTATATCCAAAATATAGGTCTAAATTTACAAATTATATTTATTTGGATTCTAATGTAAAAGATCAAGATTTTAATATTGATTTATCTTTGTATATTCCTAAAAAATATTTTAATTGTAAAATCTTATCTGAAAACTATTTTAAAATAAATTTGTTTAATAATAATTTTAAAATAATTGATGATTATTTGAATTTGAAAGTAGATTTAAATTTAGATTATTTTAAACATATATCAAAACCTATAGAATACTCAAATAATTTGAGTTTAAATTTAGATTGTGATTATTTTGTTTCAACCCCTATGCCAAAACGAAGTGTTAAAGATAATATGTCTTTACAATCAATAGATTTATTTAAAGCAATAAATTTTGTAAATAGTTTTCAAAAATTACCTGCTATAAATTTGTTAAATAGAGGCGTGAATTTGGAGAATTTAAGTTCTAGTTCAAAAGGATCTGTGAAAAGAAGTACATCGAGTGTTAGTAATCCAGATTTAAATGTGGTAATTCCATTAACATTTTATATTGTAGATGACTCTGCATTTTACAATGAATTATTAGGTTGTTTTAATATATCTTTAAATGGTAATAATTATTTGGAATATATGTTATGCTCTTCGGCATTAGATAATTTAATTTTAGAAGATGTTAATGTAAGCGTAAGTAATAATTGTAAGGGTTCTAGATTGTATGTGAATGATAGTTATATTGATGAAACTTATATTGAGGATTTAAAAGGCGCTTGTAATGCATATACCTGTGCTGTAAAAATAAATTACTTAGGGAAAGATTTTGAATGGAAATTTAGAACTTATTCTCAAGATGCTTCTTATATCTCAGTAGATTATATCCCAGTAGATGATAATTTTTTGCCTAGAGATATAGCACTTCCTAAAGCAAATATAAACTAATATTAATTGATTTAATTGCTTCTGGCAATTAATCTTTTTTTATTTTAATTACTTCTTGGTAAATGAATTTGCCAAGAAGGGGGTTGTTTTGGTAAATGAATTTGCCAAAACGCTTATAAACCCTTTGTTTGTATATATAATTATGGGTTTTATAGAGAATTTGCTGTCTATTAGTAATGAAGCTAAATTGAAGGCTTCTAAATATATAAAAAAAAGGTTTATTTTTGAGAATGTAAAGAAAATTAATAAATCAAACTTATTTGTAGGTATTGCTGGTTTAAGAGGTGTTGGGAAAACTATTTTATTATTACAATTAGCATTAGAAAATAAAGATAGTATATATATTAGTTTAGATTTATTAAAAGAAAAATTTGATTTGTATGAATTAGTTAAAGAGTTAAATCAGAAATATGGTTTAAAATATTTTTATTTGGATGAAATCCATAATTATTTAGCTTGGCAACAAGATTTAAAGAAGATATATGAGTTGTTAAAAGTAAAATTAGTATTTACATCTTCAATTGCAATAGAAGTTATTGAGAGCAAATATGATTTGAGTAGAAGAGTAAATATTGTTAAAATGTATCCTTTTTCATTTAAAGAGTTTTTGTATTTCAAAATAAATGAAAATATTGATTTAGATTTTAAAAAAATATTCGATTATGATTCTAATAAGATTTTGATATATCAAGCTTATTATCAAGAATATATTTCTGGTGGTTCATTGCCTGCAAGTTTTGAATCGGAGTCAGGAATAATAATCCCAAATATTTTAGATAAAATAATTCATAAAGATTTGGTAGCAATTAAAAAATTAGGTCAAGAAGATATTTTTAATCTCAATCAAATGTTAAAATATATTGCTGGTAATCCTATTGAAATAATAGGATATTCAAATATTTCTAAAAACCTAGGTATTAGTAAGTATAAAGTACAACAATATTTAGAACACTTAGAAAAAGCATTTGTTATAAATATAATTTTTCCTAACACTAGAAATGTTTTAAAAGAGCCAAAGATTTTGTTTTCTTTACCTTTTAGATATTTTTTAGCAAAAGATTCAAATGAAGATTTTGTTGTTGGCGCTTTAAGAGAAGATTTTTTTGTTTTTCAAAATGTAATAAAATCTAATAAAATATATTATTTAAAAGATAAGAAGGGTAAAAAATTACCAGATTATTTGGTGGTTATAAACAATGAAAAATATATTTTTGAAATTGGTGGGAAAAATAAAAGTAATAAGCAAATTGTAGAGGTGTCTAATAAAATAAAATCTTATTTAGTTCAGAATCCATTGGGTAGAGATGATGCATTGCCATTAATTGCATTTGGGTTTTAATTACCGAAATGTATTTATATATATAAGTAATATGTTTTATGATTAGTATGTTTGATATTATGCAATTGTTTTTGGGAGAGTTTTTTTCAGATATGGGGTTCATATTGAGAATTTTCTTATTAGTTGCGGTTTTAGGATTCATAAATCAACATATTGAGAATAAAATACTAAAAACAGTAGTTGCAATTTTTATGCTTTATATTACGGTATTTATAGACTGGAAAGTTTATGGAATATTGTATTTTGTATATGCAATATTGGGAATGGGAGTTTCAAGTATTGTAGTTGATTATTTCTTTATGAGTAATATGAGTGGTGGACACGAAGCTCCACAAGCCCCAGATCCAATGACTCAAGCTATGGGTGCTATGGGAAAAAGACCTGGAAAGTTTTAGGTGATTAAATGAATGATAAAGGGGTAGTATTATATATTTTAGGAGTTGCTTTCCTAATAGTTTTTGTTATGCCTTTTTTATTAATGCATTTCTACTCTATGAGTAAGATTTTATTTCAGGTTATTTTGGTATTCTCAATTATAGGATATGTAAGACAAATGGGCTTAGATGGCGCTTTAATGTGGATTGTCTCAGGAGTATTAATATATTTTATTGTGTTTAAATATATAACATTATTTACAAGTTTGTATGTATTAATGTTATTAATGGGCTTTGGTTTTACATCTGCAATTATGTGGGGAAGTAATACTTTGAAAACAAAAATAATGAGTATGAAAGCAAAACATGCTTAAGGGGTAATTAAATGAATACAATGCTATTAGAGGTAGTTTTAGGAACAATTTCCGGGGATATTTGGTTTGGATTATTTTTATTTTTGGCTGTAATGGTTTATGCCTGGTCTAAAAAAGAGTTGGGAGATCCTAAAATAGCTATTATTTTTGTATTAATTTTAGCAGTAATTGTATTGAATCATACAGAGTTTGTGTGGGTTATTATAGGTGCATATCTGTTTATAACTTATGGAAAGCAGATATTTAAGGTGTAAATATGGATTTGTTTACCTTTGCGATATCTTTATTAATCATGTTAGTTAGTTTTGAGTATAATTATACTTGGTTAGCAGTATTAATAGGAATAGTTTTAATATTTATGGGTAAGCAAAAGAGTATATTTATAATTGTTTTGATCTTATTAATAATATTATTCTTTATAAAAGGAACCCCATATGAGAGTTATAATGTATGGGTAGTAGTATTAGCTATAGGGATATATTTATTGTTAAATAGAAAGGAACAAGGTTCTTCCGATACATATAATCCAGAAGATCAGTATGGTGATCTTTTAAAAGGATTAGGTGGAGGAGCTGGATTAGGTGGAATGTAAGTGAAATTTGTATTTTTTATAATTGGATTAGTAGTAATGTTAGGAGCTATGTCAAATCCTAGTTTATTATATGTTGGTTTAGTTATAATGGCTTTATCTTTCTTATTTTCAACTAGTAATGAAAAATCTATTACTAAAATTGAAGATAGAGTATCAATTATAGATAAATTAGATAAAGTAAACTTTAATGTTTCTGATAACGCTATATCTAATTTGGTTGAAGATGCTATGGCAGTTACTGCAAAAATAACTAAAGGCGCTAAACCAGATATCAGTGCTAAAAATGTTGCTGTAGGAACAATAAAAATGGTAGATAATGTAGGTTCTGTTTTTAAAAGTAAATAGTTTTTAGATTTTAAGTTTTTATTTTGGTTTTTTTATTTTTGGCATAATCCTTCTAACTGGCTTAGGTCTTATAGTTTGTTTTAAAGATTTTCTTATATGAACATATCTTTCAAATAAATCATTTATTACTCTTTGAGGTAAATCTCTTTGTTTAGCTAATTCTAATTGTTTATTTAATTCTGAAAGTTCATATAATAATACAAGTTCTCTTGCTTTTCTAGGATTTATGTTTTTTTGCCTAATAAGTTCTTTTAACAGTTTATCAGTAGCTATTTCTGTATGGCTTCCAGTAGAAGTTAACTCTTCCAATGCTTTGATTTGCTCAGAAGTTAATTGTCTTCCAACATTATTATTTATTGAATTATTTATAGTTTCAAAAAATGTTTGAAAATCAGATATTGGTTTTCTAAGAAAAGTCAATCCAGGAATATCAATTTTAGGATTATCTTGCCCAGATACAACTAATATTGGAGTTTTTCTTGCCAAAGATCATTCTAAAAAGTGTTTAATTAATTTAGGATTATATCCTTTAAAATTAGCATCACTTAAAACTAAATCAAAACTTTATCTTTCAAATATCTCTAATGCATCTTTTGGATTATCACATAAAACGATTTCATGATGGGTATAATTAGCAAACAAATCTTCATAAAATTGTAATAATGATTTATTATCATCAACTATTAATATTTTTGCCATTTTTACACCAATTTAATTATTTCTTTTGCTAATTTATTAGAATCGTGTCTAACTATATTTTTATTGTTAATAACATTTTTTTTTATAAATTTATAATTATTTTCTTTTATAGGTTCAATAAATTCTTTATTTTCTTTTAAATAATTTTTAATTATTCTTGCAGAAGGTTTTTTATTATTAAATAAAACATAATCTAATTTAATATATTTTTCTATCCAGTTAACATAATCTTCAGCTTTAAAATTATAACTTTCAGGATATTTTGTAAAAGTATTACAAACATATATTCTCTTAGCTTTACTTTTATTTATTAATTCAGACAAATTATCTACTAATAAATTTGGAATTATAGAACTAAATAAATCTCCTGGGCCTATTACTATAATATCTGCATTTTTAATTTGTTTTGGTATATCTAAATTTAATTTAACTTTTTTAGATAAATATATTTTTTTTATTCCTAAAGCCTTTTTATCAATATTAGTTTCACCATATATTTTAGAATTATCATTTAATATAGCTATTAATTCACATTTATCATAAGTTACAGGAAAAACATTTCCTCTGATTCTTAATAAATCTGAGAATTGAGATATTGCTTCTTTTAATCCTAAATCTTCAGTTAATTTTGTTAATACTAAGTTTCCTATAGGGTGATTTTTAAAATTACTTTTATGAAATCTTAATTTGAAAATATTAGTTTGTTTTTCATTTAAAGTAGATAATGCTAAAATAGAATTTCTTAAATCTCCTGGAGGCAATATTCCAAATTCTGTTTTTAATATTTGGCTTGAACCTCCAGAATCCATTGTAGTAACTATTGCAGATATATTAGAAGTATAATTTTTTAATCCATATAATGATGTATATTGGCCTGTACCTCCGCCAATAGTAATAATTTTAGGACCTTTTGCTAATTTAGCTTCTAAAAATGTTTTTTCAAATAATTTTTCATTATACTTAGAAAAATATTTGTAGATTTTATAAATTGAATAAATTATTATGCCCAAAGCTAAAATAAAAATTATAAAGGCAATAAATGCTTTGGTAGAAGTATTAAAGTTTAATATTGCTAAAAACTTAATACTTAAAAAAGAAATGAGTTTTGCCAAATAGGTATAAAAACCTATAATTATGGAGATAAATAGAATTATTAACCCAAACAAGATTGTAAAAATCCAAAATCTTAAATTATGGGCTAAAAATAAAGCTTTTTTAATTTGTTCTATTTTTGCCATGTTAAATTTAAGTTTAAAGGTATATAAATATTATTGTTATTATTATATACAACATTGTGATAGATTATGGTTACTAATTTTGATTATGAGTATGCTAAAGCATTAAAACAATATGAGGACGCTAAAACCTTACAGGATAAGGTTAAAGCATTGGAATTAATGCAAAGCACAGCACCAAGCCATAAAGGTGCTGAGAACTTAAGAGCCGATATTGCTTCTAAGTTATCTAAAATGCGAGTGAAA
This sequence comes from uncultured archaeon, assembly GCA_964595665.1. Classification (GTDB taxonomy): domain Archaea; phylum Iainarchaeota; class Iainarchaeia; order Iainarchaeales; family 0-14-0-20-30-16; genus 0-14-0-20-30-16. The sequence continues at coordinate 8,712 of CAZQQS010000001.1, forward strand.
GCAGATTCTCAAAGACAATTAAAAGGAGCTGGAAAATCATTAAAATTCTCTAAAGATGGAGCGGCAACTATAATTGTTATTGGTTTGCCAAATGCTGGAAAAAGCACTTTATTAACTAAATTAACTAATGCTACACCTAAAATAAGTGAATATGAATTTACAACTCAAAATCCAGAATTAGGAGTAATGGACTATTTAGGGGCTAAAATTCAAATGGTAGAATTACCAGCAATTGTAAAAAATAGTTATAAAGGCAAAGCAAGAGGAAAAGAAGTTTTAAGTTTAATTAGAAATGGAGATTTGGTTGCGATTGTTTTTTTTGGAGATTTAGCTGTAGCACAATACTCATTAAACATAATTTTAGAAGAATTAGATAAATCAGGAATTATAATAAATAAAAAAAGACCTGAAATAAATGTTAAAAAAACTGGACAAGAAGGTATAGAAATAGTAAATGAGAAAAATGTTATTGAAGGAAAAGAAAATTTATTAGAATTATTGCAAAAAGAAGGGGTATCTCACGTAACTATTAGAGTTGAAGAAAAAGCACATGCTTCAGATATTGTAGAAGCTATGGATATTACAAAATCTTATAAAACAGTTGTTGGAATATGGTTAGATGGTGTTAAAGATTTTAAGTATAAAGGTGTAAATGTATATGCTTTTAATAATAAATTAAAAGAAAAATTGTATAAGGATTTAGATTTGATTATTATTTATACAAGAAAACCTGGTGAAAAGAATTTAGATAATGTTCCTGTTGCTTTAAAACGAAATGCAAACATTAAAGATTTGTGCAATATTTTGCATAATGATTTTATTAGTAAATTTAAATTTGCTAAAGTTTGGGGTTCAACAAAATATGCTGGGCAACAAGTGTCTCAAGATTATATTTTAAAAGATAAAGATATAGTTGAAATATATGTGAAGTGATTTTATGGATAAATTGAAAAAAGCATTAAATATTGTAATAATATTTTTTATAGTTTTAGAAATAGCATTATCTTTATATTTAATTTTAAATTCTTCTAAACCTGTTGATGTTTGTATTATAGGAAAATCTTGTGATGCTGTTCAAAGTAGTATTTATGGAAGTATATTAGGAATAAAAGTAGCCTATATTGCAATATTAGCATTTATTTTATTATTATCTTTTAAATTCATTCATAAAAAGATTTTTTTATTTGCAACTTGTATAGGGGCATTAATTGCATTGTATTTTATTTCAATACAGTTATTTGTCTTAAAACAAATTTGTAGTACTTGTTTAATAATTGATTCAATAATGGTAGGAATTTTATTATTAGTGTTATTAGAATTGTTTATTGCAAAGCGAATTAAGCTCTAATTTTATTTAATTCTTGTTTAATTTCTTTTTTAGTAACAGTAAATAATTTATCAGCATCAAAAAATAATCCTGTTTCTAATACTCCTGGTAATTGTTTTAATTTAAAATCGAAATCTTCAAAATCAAAATATTTTATATTTAATTGTAAATCTAATAAATAATTACTTTCTAAAGTTTTTACTTTGTTACCTAACGGGCTTTTTCTTATATTTGTTTGCCCAAAATTAAATAATTCTGTTTCAATTAAAGGTAATCCAAATTTAGATACTTCTAAAGGTATTGCAGGTAAATTTTTATTGTAATTTTCTTTATCTACAAATACAAAACAATTTTTAGTATATTTGGCAATTAATTTATCTCTTATTAAACTTTGGGTATTTGTTTTAACATAATTAAAATATTTATCTGCATAATCTGCAAATTCAATAGTTAAATCGATTCTTTTTTTTAATGGCACAATTTTCATTTCAAATTCTCTAGCTAATTCAGCAATATCTATACTTGTTGGTATAATGCTTACATCTAATTCTTGAATTATATTTGTAATTGCTAATTCTTTTAATACTTTGTAAGAAGTTTTGCTTGTGCCTAAAGCAATAGTATATTTTGGTTTGATATTATGAATAATAAAATTTCTAATGTATTTTGTATCTAACATAATTTCACCTAAAACTCAATATTGATTTCTTTTTCATCTTTTTTCTCTGTTTTGATTTTATGCTTTTTAATATAATCGATAACAAATATAACTATTAATATTAATACTAACCCAATTGCAATTATCCAAAGTATATTTAATTTATTATCCTCTTCAGTTGTATTTTGGATATATTGATAATTATTTGTATTTACATCTAAATATCCTTGTTTTATTAAATTTAATCCAAAATCAATTAATGTTGGAATTTGTCTTGCAGAGCTTTTATAATTTTTATTTTCATAATCTGTAATCATTTCATTGTATTTGGTAATAAATATATTTGTTTCTTCTTGATTTTTCCATTGTGCTTTTTGATTTATTATATAATCAAATAATTCTTTAGCATTATTTATTTTTTGTGCTTTTACAATTTTCTCGTTTTTTTCAAAATATGGTTTTAAAAAGATTATCTTTTCAACTCTTGCGTTCCAATTTTCTAATAATTTATCTATAGTGTTTACTTCTTCAGAATATTCTTTCATACTTTTTAATTTTAAATAAATTGTTTTTAATTTTGCATTATATTTTGGAATTTCTTCTAATTCTTTTGGTAAGAGTAAAATATTGTTGCCAATATTACTTTTTGCTTCTGCAGAAATATTTGCATCTAATAAATTCATTTTTAATTCAAAAATAGATTGATCTAATAAACTTAATATTTCTAATGTTTTATTTACATTAGTTTCTAAGTTTGTAGCGGTATTACTTAAATTATTAATATTTGAATATTCTTTTTTAGTATATGAATCCAAATCATTTAATTCTTTAGATATGTCTAAACTAACTTCACCTAAATCTTTTGTTCTTGTTTGAATATTTGTTAAACCAGTAATAATATCTTTTTCATTAGGCCAATTTTGGGTTAATTGTATTTTTGTTAAATCTAATTGATAATTAAAACTATCTGTTGTTTTTGGGATTGTTTGATAAAAATAAATTAAATTATAAGTATCAAAAGTTTCTAAATTTAAAAAATATAAATATGTTTTCACAACTGTTTTGTAGGTATCTTGAGAAACAAGATTTTCTGAATTGGTATCTTGTATAATTAATAATTGGTTATTTGAGGTTTCTAAAACCCAGTAATTTTTAGAATATTTTATTTCTGTAGATTTTAAAATAGTTTCATTATCTAAAGGATTTAATAAATAAGATTCAGATGCAAATTTATTAACTTCATTTACATTTAATGCAGAAATATTAAATAAGAAAAATAAAATTAAAATTATTGGAAAAATTCTTCTAAACATATTAATCCTTTTTTAATAATTCTTTAATTTGTTTATAAGTAACATATTCTAAAGGATTTATTGCATCAACTAAGTATTTTATTTCTTGAAATTCTTTTCTTGTAATATAATCTGATTTAGAATTATCTATTTTATTTACAACTTCATCAATTTCCTGCCTTATTCCAGAAATTTTATTATATAATTCAGAAATTTGTGCTTTTATTGTATCCAATTCTTCAAAACTTTGTGTGCTTTTATTTATTTCAGAAGCATTATTTAATTTATCTTCTAATTTTTTAATTTTTTCATTTAATACTAAAATGTTTTGACTAAGAATTTTTTCATTTCTAACTAAATATCCAATTTTTTGAGATAAAAGCATAATTGTTGCATTAATTGCTTTTACATTTGTGTTTGCTACATCTTCAGGCATAATATCACTTCAAAATAAATAACATATATAAATTAATAAAGTATATATATTTTTCTAGTTTAAATATAAATCTTAAATGATCACTTATGTTAAATATCTCTGATAAATTAAAACAAGATTTGCAAAATAAGCATTATGGTGTTTATAATCATTCGGCAGTTCAGATATGTGAGTGGACTAAGAAATCTTTGAGAAATGAGGGTGAATGTTATAAAAATCAATTTTATGGGGTAGAAACTTATTCTTGCGCGCAAATATCTCCTAATGTTATGTGGTGTGATCAAAATTGTATTTTTTGTTGGAGACCCGCAGAAAACATGTTAAAAAAAGAAATTAAAGAAGAGGTTGACTCACCAAAAGATATAATTGAAAATTTATTAAAAGAAAAATACAAATTATTAACTGGATTTAAAGGTTTAGAAAAAGTAAATAAAGATAAATTAAAAATTGCATTAAATGAATTTCCAAGCCATTGGGCTATTTCGCTTTCAGGCGAACCTACATTATATCCTAAATTATCTGAATTGATAAAAGAATTAAGAAAACATAAGGCGAAATCAATATTTGTAGTAAGTAATGGTCAAAACCCTAAAGTAATTAAAGATTTGACGAAAAAAACTTTGCCCACTCAATTATATATTTCATTAGATGCTTGGGATGAAAAATCTTATAGAGAGATAAATAAAGGAATAAGAAAGGATGGTTGGGAAAGATTGTTAAAAACTTTAAATATGTTAGGAAAACTAAAAACTCGAACAGTAATTAGATTAACAGTAATTAAAGGATTAAATGATTCAAAAAAAGCAATAAAAGAATTTGCTCGAATAATTGATAAATCCAATCCTGATTTTTTAGAAGTAAAAAGTTATATGCATTTAGGTTATAGTAGAGAGCGATTGGCAAGAGAGAATATGCCTTCAAATGAAGATTTAAATGAATTTTGTAAAGAATTAGAGAAAAGCTTAAAGAATTTGAAATTTGAAGATAAATGTTTACCTTCAAAAATTATATTGTATATGAATACTGGTAAGAATAGGGAAAAGAAAAAACCTAATAGGTGGATTATTCCAAAAAGTAAATGGCGAGTAAAGTAATCTAAAAAGCAATATTTAAAAGCACATCGTTATATAAGTGTATATAACTAAGTGATTTTTATGGTTGTTAAAAAAGATATTAAATTAGTAAAAAAAGAAATATTGCATTATCCTCAATTGGATTCTGTTTTAATGGTTGAAGATTTTTTACAAGGTATGAAAGATAATTATACTAAAAAACAAGTGTGGCAAAGATTACCTAAGAAAATGATGTATCAAACCTTTTGTGTTATTTTAGATTATTTGGAGAAATCAAATAAAATTGCTTATGATTCTAAAGGTAATGTTGTTTGGATATTTTTTGATAAAAAAAATCCATTAATTAATTTAGGTCAGAGTGTTGAAGTATGAATTGTAGAGTAAAACTATCTCCCGAGTTATATAAATATTATGAGAAAATCGAATTGGAAGTTAAGCAAGGCAAAATGGTTAATGAAAGAGAATATAAATTGATTTGTAAAGGTATTGAATTATTAAAAGAAGATTTCCGAAAAGGAATGCACATAAGTAAAAAGAATGTAAGTGCTTATGAATATTTTATTAAAAAATATAATGTAAAGAATTTATGGAAATTAGATGTTAGTAAGGATTGGAGATTAATTTACACAGTTGAAGGTAATGAAATAGAAGTAATTTCGTTTATTTTAGAATCATTAAGCCATAAAGAGTATGAAAGAAAACTGGGTTATCATTAATTCGTTATGTTAATTTTACTTTCTTAACTCTACATTTATAAACCTTTCTGTATGTAAATATATTATTAATATTTGAGTTGGGACTCAGATATGTTTGTCGATTTCTTGATTTCAAGTAATTTTGGATTAAAATTATAATGTTAAAATAACTGTGCTAATTAATTTAGCAAATACAAAAAAGTAATTAAAATGTATAAATGATGAAAAGGTGTAATAATGGGTAAAACAAGTAAGCCAAAGGCAGGATCTGTTGCATATTATCCTAGGGTTAGAGCAAAAACAATGATTCCTAAGTTTAATAGTATGACTATGCCTAAAGAAGATGGTGTTAAAGTATTAAATTATTATGGTTATAAAGTTGGTATGTTGCATGTTATGGCAATAAACAAACATAAAGGATCTCCGTTTAATAATCAAAAAGTAGCTATTTCTTCAACTTTAGTAGAATTTCCTCCAATAACTATATTAGGAGTAAGATTTTATGGTGGTAGAATAAAAAGAGCTATGAAAGATTTCGTATTCTCTTCAAAAGCAGGTAAATTTTTGAATAAAAGATTAACTGGAATAAACAAAGCTAAAGAAAAGGGAGACTTATTAAAAACAGCAATAGAATATTTGGATGCAAATAAAGCAAAAATTAAGAATTTAGCTTTAATAGCTCAAACTCATCCAGAAAAAACTACGATTGGAAAGAAATCTCCAGAAGTAGTAGAATTACATTTATCAGGAAAACCAGAAGAACAATTCGAATTTTTTAAAGAAAGATTAGGTAAAGATTTAGAATTTGATGATTTTGGAAAAGAAAATATGTTTTTAGACATTAAAGGAGTAACTGTTGGAAAAGGTTTCCAAGGTGTTATTAAAAGATTTGGTGTTAAAAGATTAAGCCATAAATCTGAAAAAGGTGTTAGAGGAGTAGGTTCAATTGGACCATGGAATCCACCTTTAGTAATGAGTACAGTTCCAAGACCAGGACAATTAGGTTGTCAAAATAGAGTTCAAGCTAATCAAAAAGTATTGAAAATAGTAGATGCTAAAGATGTAGCTAAGAAAGCTGGTTGGGAAGATTATGGAGCAGTTAGAAATAAATCAGTAATTATTACAGGTACTTTACCAGGACATGTAAAAAGATTATTGGCTTTTAGATATGCAAGTAGAAAATATAAGGATGTAAAGACAGATATTTCTGAAATTACAAATATTGTTTTTTAAGGGATTATTATGGAAGTAAATATTTACAAGTTAGATGGTTCAGTTCAGGAAAAAGTTAAATTACCAGAAGTATTTAACACACCTTACAGACCAAGAATAATTAATAGAGCTGTTTTAGCTGCAGATAGTGCAAAAATACAACCAAAGGGTGCAAGCTTTATGGCTGGTCGTCACACTACAGCTGTATATATTGGTAGAAGAGCAGATCCTGAAGCATTAATTAATAAGGGTGTTGCAAGAAAACCAAGAGCTAAGAATAGAAAGAGATTATTAGAAGGTAATGTTAGAGGTATTCCAGGAACTGTTGCAGGTCCAAGAGCACATCCATTAAAACCTGAAGAAATTCAAAAAGAAGAAATTAATAAAAAAGAAAGAATATTAGCTTTAAAAAGTGCTTTAGGTGTTTTAAAAGATTTGGAAAAAGTTCAAAAAAGAGGACACAAATTTGATCCTAAATTAAGTTTACCTGTTGTTGTTGTTAATGATTTAGAAAACTTATCTAAAACTAAAGATGTTTTAAGTTTTATGAAAACTATTGGTATAGATGCTGATGTTGAAAGAGCTAAAGATAGAAAAACAATAAGAGCTGGAAAAGGTAAAGCAAGAGGAAGAAGATATAAAAGAGCAAAATCAGTTTTGTTTGTTGTATCTAAAGAAAAAACTGCTTTACAAAAATCTGCTAGAAACTTAGAAGGTGTAAATATAGTTGCATTAAAGAATTTAAGTGCAAGAGATATTGCTCCCGGAGGATTAGCAGGTAGATTAACTGTATTTAGTAAAGATGCTTTAGAAAAAATTGTTGAAAGAGTAAGGTAGATAATATGGAAAATTACGATGTTTTGTTATATCCTTTAATATCTGAAAAAGCAGTAAATGCTGTTGAAGCAGAAAATAAAATTACTTTTGTAGTAAAAAAAACTGCAACTAAACAAGATATTAAAAGAGCTTTAGAAGAAGCTTACAAGGTAAAAGTAGATAGTATTAATATTTTAAATGCTACTGATGGAAGAAAAAAGGCAATAATTAAATTGAATAAACAATTTAAAGCAAGTGAATTGTCTAATAAGTTAGGTATGGTATAAGGGTGAGAATGTGAAGAGAATGAAGACACAAAGACGAGGAAAGGGTTCTCCAAGATATACTGCTAATAATGAGTCAGTAGGAAAGATATGTTATTCTTTTAATTATACTCAAAATGCAATTTCAGGGGAAATAACAGATATACTACATAACGTAGGAAAATCTGCTCCATTAGCAAAAATTGTTTTAGAAAATAATACTTCATTTTTTATTCCCGCTGGAGAAGGTTTCTTCGTAGGTTTAAAAATAAGTGCTGGATCTGGCGCTAACTTAAATTTAGGTAGTATTTTACCTATTGGTCAAGTAAAACCCGGAACTCCCGTATATAATATTGAAAGTATTCCTGGTGATGGGGGCTCATTTTTTAGAGCTGGAGGTTCATTTGGTGAAGTAATAACTTCAGATGACTCTGGTGTTTATATTAAAATGAAATCAGGAGTAAAAAGAAAAATTGATCCTAAAAGTTTATGTACTGTAGGTATAGTTTCTAATGGTGGAAGAACTATTAAACCATTTTATAAAGCTGGAAATAAGCATCACGCTATGAAAGCTAAAGGTGGAAGAATTTATCCTAGAGTAAGAGGTTATGCAATGAACGCAGTAGATCATCCTCACGGAGGCTCGGGACACAATTCTCCGGGTAGACAAAAACCTGTTTCTAAGAAATTTGGTGCTCCTGGTCAAAAAGCTGGATTTATTGGTGCAAAGCAAACTGGAAGAAAGAAGAAGTGATACTATATGGCTCAGTCAATAATTTTTGAAAACAGTAAAATTAATGACAGTTCCATAAAATTTAAAAGGTGAATATTTATGGCTAAGGAATTTACTTATAGAGGTTTAAGTTGGGAAGAAGTTTTAAAATTAAAACCAACTGAATTAGAAAATGTTTTGGATGCAAGAGCAAGAAGAACTTTAAAAAGAGCTAAAGGCTTAGATAAAAGAGTTGTAAAAGCTATTGCTGAAAATACAGATGGTAAAGAAAGTTTTAAACCAGTTAAAACTCATAAAAGAGAAATATTAATAACTCCAGATATGGTTGGATTAAGATTTGCAGTTTATACTGGTAAAGAATTTATTACTTTAGGTATAACTAAAGAAATGATTGGTTTTTACTTAGGTGAATTTGTAGAAACAAGAAAAAGACCTAAACATAGTAAAGCTGGAATTGGTGCAACTAAATCATCAAAGCATGTAGGTAAGAAGTAGGTGTGATTATGGAATATTACAAAATTAAAGATAAAGACGCTGTAGCAAAATCTTTTAATTGCCCTATCTCTTTTAAATTTTCTGTTGAAATGGCAAGAGAAGTTAAAAGTATGACTTACGAAAAAGCAATTAAGTTTTTAGAAGATGTAATTGCATTAAAAAGACCTTTACAATTAAAAAGATATAATAGAGATGTAGCTCATAGAAAAGGAAAAATTGGAGAAGTTAAATCTGGTAGATTCCCTGTAAAAGTTGCACAATATTTTAAAAAGGTTTTAGAAATTGCAAAAGCTAATGCAGATTATAAAGGATTAGATTCAAGTAAAAAAGATTTGATAGTTAAAGGTGCAGTTGTATCTCAAGGTGTAAAAAGATATAGTTATCAAACACAAGGAAAAAGAAGATTAAGAAGAGATCAAACTACTAATATTGAAATAGTATTAACACAACAAGGTAAATTTGTTAAAAAAGCTGAAAAGAAAATAGCCAGTGCTTCTTTAGAATCAAAAGATTCAAAAAAATCACAGGTTGTTGAAAGCTCATCTAAAGATGCCGTTTCAACACAAGAAAAAAAAATTGTTGATGTAACACAAGATAAAAAATCTGTTGAAGTTAAAGAAGTAAAAGAAGTTAAAAAAGAAACAAAAAAAGCCAGTTCAACTTTAGAATCTAAAGATTCAAAAGCTAAACAGGTTGTTGAAAGTTCTTCTAAAAAAGAAGCCGTTTCAACACAAGAGAAGAAAGGTAAAAAGTGATTTTAATGATTGAGAAATTTTTCGTGAAACAAAGATTTAAGAAATTAGATTTAGAAAAATTCTTTGCAAAAAGATTTTCAAAAGCTGGATTTAATAGTTTAGAAATTGTTAAAACTCCATTATCTACAAGATTAGTAGTTTCTGTTGCAAAACCAGGAATAGCTATTGGATATAGTGGAAAATCAATAAAAACTATTGGAAGTATTTTAGAAGATAAATTTGGAATAAAAAATCCACATATAGAAGTTAAAAGTGTTGAAGATCCAGATTATAATGTAAAATATATTGTTCAAAATATAGTTAGAGATTTAGAAAAAGGAATTAATTGGAAACAAGTTGCTTTTAGAGTAGTTAGAAGTTTATCTGATTTGCCAATTATGGGTTTTGAATTAATCTTTAAAGGAAAAATGATGTCTAAAGGTGGAAGAAAACAAAAATATAGATTTATTTCTGGATATTTAAAAACTATTGGAGATCAAACAAAATTAGTTAAATTTGCAATGGCTTCTGCATCAACAAAATCAGGAAGTATTGGAGTAAGATTAAAATTAGTTCCTCCTAATGTAATGTTCCCAGATAAAGTTGGAGAAAAAGAAATTAAAGAAGCTTTAGAAAGAATGAAAACAAAAGTTGTTATAGAAAAAATAGAAGATGGTAAAATAATAAAAGTTGAAGAAAAAGATATTAAAGAAATTAAAGCTGAAGTTAAAGTAGAAAAAAAAGCTGTTGAAGTTAAAGCAGTTAAAGAAGTAAAAGAAAAAAAGGTTACTGAAAAGAAAGCCAGTTCAACTTTAGAATCTAAAGATTCAAAAGCTAAACAGGTTGTTGAAAGCTCATCTAAAGATGCCGTTTCAACACAAGAAAAAGAAGTAAAAGAAAAAAAACCAAAAGTAAAAAAAGTAACTGAAAAAAAAGCCAATTTAGATTCAAAATCTAAACAGGTTGTTGAAAGCTCATCTAAAGATGCCGTTTCAACACAAGAAAAAGAGAGTGATAATTAATGACTAAAACAGCAAAAAAATATAGAGAATTAAGTATTACTGAATTAAAAGATAAAGTTAAAGAATTAAAAGAAAATTATTCTAAAGAAATTGTTAAAACAAAAACTGGTGCAAATAAAGAAAAAGCTTTTAATTTAAGAAAAGCAAAAAAAGAAATTGCTACAGTATTAACAATTGCAAGAGAAAAAGAAATTAAACATGAAGAAGATAAATTAAAACCAAAAGTTAAGGTTGTAAAAGAAGTAAAAGAAAAGAAAGTTAAAAAAAAATAAGGGGTTTATGAAATGGTAGATATTTGTAATATCTGTGGTTTGCCGAAAGACATCTGCGTATGTCAGAAAATGAATACAGAGCAAATTAAAATTTATGTTGTGGAAAAACACGTCAAAGGACCAATGTTTGTAACAATTGTAAATGGTTTAGATGATCTAAACGAAATAGAGAACATGAATAAAGAGTTAAAGAAAAAGTTAGCTTGTGGTGGAACTTTAAAAAACAAAGATATTGTTTTGCAAGGAAAACATAAGAAAAAAGTAATTCTTTATTTAAAGGGGAAAGGATATGATACATTTCATCTCTAAAGATGTTTTAACTAAAGTTTTTTTAGGAAAAAAAATAAATGTTTTTTTTGCTAGCGATAAAACAAAACAAGTTAAAGGCATTGTACAAAAAGAGACAAAAAATATGTTTTATATTAAAACAGATAAAGGATTAAAAAAAATTCCTAAAAAGGAAATTTTCTTTTATTTGGATGATGAAAAAGTTGATGGAAAAACAATATGTTATAGATTAGCAGATAGAATAAAAAAATATGCTTAGGTGATTAAATATGGTTGAATACCCAATAAGAGGAATTGTATTTGAAGGTGAAGTTGTAAGACAAAAAACTCCAAAAACAATTGTTGTAAAAAGAAATATTGTTACATATATTAAAAAGTATGAAAGAAATTTATTAAAAACTAAAAAGTATGCTGTGCATTTGCCAGAAAACATGACTGTAAAAGTTGGAGATAAAGTTTTAGTTGGAGAAACTAGAAAAATAAGTAAGACTAAGAATTTAGTTGTTATTGATGCTAATAAAAGGTGAATAAAATGAGAGCGATGAGTTCAAAATCTATTAAAGGATTAATATTAAATTCCACTATGGAATGTACTGACAATACTGGTGCAAAAGAAGTATATATTATTAGTGTATTTGGACATAAAACAAGAAAAAAGCAAAATCCAAGTTCTGGTATAGGTGATTTAGTAAATATAGTTGTATCAAAAGGTAAACCAGAAATGAAAAAGAAATTATTTAGAGCAGTTATTGTAAGAAGTAAAAGTGGATTAAAAAGAGCTAACGGTGTTAAATTAAAATTTGATACTAATGCTTGTGTTTTAGTAGATAATGAAGGCGTTCCAAAATCAACTGAAGTAAAAGGTGCAGTTCCAAGAGAAGTTGGTGAAAGATTTCCAAAAATAGTTGGTAGAGCTGCATACGTAGTATAGAGGGATATTTATGGTTCAGTTAAAAGTTTTTAAAAACAGTAAAACTTATAACAGTCCCACAAACATATAAAAGGTGAATATTTATGGTTACAAAAAACGCATCTAAAAATAGAGTTAGACAATTGAATGCACCAAAACATACTTTAAGAAAAAGTATTGCATCACATGTATCTAAAGAATTAAGAGCAAAATATAATATAAGAGCAATATCTATTAGAAAAGGGGATGTTGTTACAATTATGACTGGTAAATTTGCAAAAAAATCTGGAAAAGTTACTACTGTAGATTCTACAGGATTTATATTTATAGAAAATATTCAATTGAATAAAAAAGATGGAAAAGTTGTTCCAATAAAAATAAATCCATCAAATGTAATTATTACTGAATTATATAAAGATGATGAAAAAAGATTTAAACATATTAAAGGTGAATAAATATGGCAAATAAAGGTAATAGTAATCGCCAAAAAAGAGTGAGTTACGCTGGTAAAGCAAGAATAAGTAGAAAAGAACATCATTGGACATTTAATGCAAAACCTGGAGCACACCCAAAAAATGAGAGTGCTTGTTTTGGTTTGATAATTAGAGATGTATTAAATTTAGCTAATAATACTAAAGAAGTAAAATATATTTTAAATAACAAAAATTGTTTTGTTAATGGTGTTAGAGTAAAAGAACATAGATTGCCTGTAGGTTTATTTGATATTTTATCATTTAAAGATATTAAAAAATATAGAGTATTATTAACACATAAAGATAAAATTATTTTAAAAGAAGTTAATGAAAAGGAAAATTTAATTCCTTGTAGTGTAAAAACTAAAAAACCACATGCAAAAGACAAATTTGTTTTGGGTTTTTCAAATGGATTTACATCTATTGTAAAAGATACTAAAATTAATGTTGGAGATTCTGTATTGTATAATATAGATAAAAAAACATTTGAAGATGTAGTTGTTAAACAACCAGGTGCAAGAGTATATATTATTGGTGGACCGCACGTAAGTTCTTTTGGTATATTGAAAAATATTATTAAAGGAGATTTAAAAAAATCAAGTGAAGTTACAGTTGATTGTAGTGGTAAAGAATTGAAAACAATGGAAAAATATATTTTTGTAATTCCTGAAAAATTGAATTTATAAAGTGATACTTATGGCTGAAAAACAAAATCCAATGAAAGAAATTTCTTTAGAAAAAGTTGTGTTGCATATTTGTACTGGAGAAACTGGTGTAAAATTAGATAACGCTAAAAAAATATTAAATTTGTTAACTAATAAAAAACCTGTTGAAACAAAATCAAAAACTAAATTGCCAAAATGGGGTTTACGTCCTGGATTAGCAATTGGTGCAAAAGTAACTTTAAGAAATAAACAAGCTTATGAATTTTTAAAAAGAGCTTTGGAAGCAAAATCATTTACATTAAATAAAAGATGTATTGATAAAACAGGAAATTTTGCATTTGGTATTCCAGAATATATTGATATTAAAGGAATGAAATATGATCCTAAAATGGGAGTTTTTGGATTTGATGTTATTTCATCTTTAAAGAGAAATGGTTTTAGAATTAAATATAGAGCTGAAAAAAGAATGAAATTAACACCTGCTTTAAAAATTAATAAAGAAGAAGCAGAAGAATTCTTGAAGAAAGAATTTAATATAAAATTTAATTGATGGTGATATGCTTGAAAATGAAAGATGATAAGAAGCTAACTTGTAAGATTTGCGGATGTGGAAAGGCAATCGTTAGAAAATATGACTTAAATGTTTGTCGTAGATGCTTTAAAGACCATGCCGAAGAGTTAGGCTTTCATAAATATTAGGTGATTATATGAGTAGAGATCCTTATACTGATGCATTAACTCACATAAAAAATAGTGATTTTGTTGCAAAACAAAGTTGTTCTATTAATATATCGAGTACTTTGCTTTTGAAAACTTTAGAGATATTAAAAGCTGAAAAATATATTGATAATTTTGAGTTAAAAACAAAAAGTAATAAACAAGAATTGACTGTAAAGTTAAATGGTTCATTAACAAATTTAAAATCTGTTAAACCAAGATATCCAATCGGTTATAACGATATGGAAAAATATGAAAAAAGATATTTACCATCAAGAAATGTTGGACTATTAATTTTATCTACACCACAAGGTTTGCGAACACATGTTGAAGCAAAAAAAGAAAAGATTGGTGGAAGATTAATAGCATTTGTATATTAGGTGACATTTATGAAATTAGAAATCAATATACCAAAAGGAACTAATGTTACAAAAGATAATAATTATATTGTTGTTAAAGGTAAATTAGGAGAATTAAGAAAAGAGTTCAAAACTAAATTAATTAATATTAATATAGATTCTGATAAATTGGTTTTGGAAAGTGTTAATGATAGAACAAAAACAGTTGCAATTTTGAATACTGTAAATTCTATAATAAGTAACATGATTTCTGGAACTGAGAAAAAATATGTTTATACTTTAAGAGGAGTATATTCACACTTCCCATTAACATTAGCTGTTAAAGGAAAAACATTTGTAATAAATAATTATTTGGGTGAAAAAAAATCAAGAGTTATTGATATTCCAGATAATGTTGAGATAACTGTTAAAGGAAAAGATGTTATTGTAAAATCAATTGATAAAAATTTAGCAGGAACTGTTGCTGGATTAATTGAAAATAGTGTAAAGCCAAAAAATAGAGATAGAAGAATATTTCAAGATGGCGTATATATAATTACAAAAGGTGTGCAAGATGAGTAATGAAAAAAAAGTACCTACATTTAGAGGAAGATTTGGAACACGAAGTAAAAGAAAGAAATCTATTGCTAAATGGGATAAATGGAGATTTCCTAGAGGAATTGATATTACTTTCAAGAAAGGAGATAATGAAAATCCAAAAATTGGTTATGGTACTAAGAAAGAAGATAGAGATTTACATCCTTCTGGAAGAACTGAAGTATATATTAGAAATTTAGATATTTTAAAAAATCACGTTAAAGAAAATAAAGATGCAAATAAATATATTTATAGATTAGCAGGAAATTTAGGTGCTAAAAAAAGATTAGATATAAAAGAATTTGCAAAAACTGTAAAAATAAGAATAATAAATTAAAGGTGTTGGTATGAACATTAAATCTGCAAAGAGAATAGTTGCGAAAAAATTAAATGTTGGAAAATCTAAAATTAAAATAAATAATGATTCGCAAAAGAAAATTAAAGAAGCAATTACAAGTGCTGATTTAGAAACTTTGGTACAAGATGGATCTTTTAAAAAGAAAGGTCAAAGTCAAAGTAGAGGTAGAGCTCGAGTATTATTGGAAAAGAAAAAGAAAGGTAGAAGAACTGGCCAAGGTACAAGAAGAGGAAAAGCAAATGCAAGAGCAAGTACTCATGATGCTTGGATAAAAAAAGTAAGAGCTCAAAGAAAATATATTTTAGAATTATTAACTAATACAAAAGTTGATAAAAAACAATATAGAGATTTGTACAACAAAGTTAAAGGTGGATTCTTTAGAAGTAAAAGCCACATAGATTCATATCTGAGTAAAAAATAGGGGATTTTTATGGCAATATTTAGAAGACGAAAAGAACTAAAAACAAACTATGATAAAAGATTTTCATTGTTAAAATCTAGGACTAACAGATTGGTTTTGAGAATAACAAATCAATATGTTTGGGCACAATATGTTGTACACGATACAAAAGGGGATATAAACAAATTAAGTTTAGTTTCAAAATCTTTGAAAGATTTTGGTTGGACTTTAGGATTTAAATCTTTGCCAGCAAGTTATCTTTCAGGATATTTGTTTGGTAAAAAAGCTTTAGAAGCAAAATTATCTAAAGATATGATTTTAGATTTAGGTTTACAAAAATCTTTTAAACAAGGTAGGATTTATTCATTTGTAAAAGGTGCAATAGATTCTGGATTAAATATCCCTGTTGAAAAAGAAGTTTTGCCAACTCAAGAAAGACTTGAAGGAAAACATATTAAATCTGAAGCTTTGTTTAAGAAAGTAAAAGATGCAATTGATGCTAAAAAGTGATATATATGGTTGATAAATTTAAATTAGCTAAAAAGAAATCAGTAAAGAGAGCTGAATATGGTAGAGTATCTGAAGAAAAAACTACTAAAATGGAAACAAAAGAAGCAATTCAAGATGCTGTTCATAAAAAAAGAGCAAAAAGATCTTTATTTAATGTTGATATTTCAACATGGGAACCTAAGACTTTATTGGGTAAAAAAGTAAAAGAAGGCGAAATAACTAGCTTGGATGAAATTTTTGATAAAAATTTAAAAATTTTAGAACCAGAAATAATAGACTTTTTTATACCTGATATAAGAGAAAAATTAATGGATACTACAAAAACATCATACGTTAGAATGTCTGGTAGAAAATATAACTACAGATGTGTTGTATTATTAGGTGATGGAGTAAAATTCATTGGTATGGGAATAGGTAAAGATAAAGATAAATGGGTTTCAGCAACAAAAGCTGCAAGAATAGCTAGATTAAATTTATTAAGAATAAAAAAAGGTTGTGGAAGTTGGGAATGTTTATGTGGTACAGAACACACAGTACCTTTTGAAGTTCAAGGAAAAACTGGTGCTGCAAGAATTACATTAATTCCAGCTCCTTTAGGAACAGGATTAGTAATAAGTGATTCTTTAAAACCAATATTGGAATTTGTAGGAATAAAAGATGTTTGGAGTAGAACTGAAGGTGAAACAGGTACTATGATAAATAGTATACAAGCCACAATAGATGCTTTAAGCGAAACTAATAAAAAATTAAAAGTTAGGTGATATTAAATGTCTGAATTAATTGCAATCGTAAAAATAAGAGGTAGTGTTGGAATAAAAACTACTTTAAAAGATACTTTATTAAAGTTAAGATTGAGTGAAAATAATCATTGTACTATTTTTGAGAATTCAAAAGTTTTACAAGGAATGTTATTTAAAGTTAAGGATTATATTTCTTATGGTACAATAGATAAAGAAACATTAAAAGCTTTGATTGCAAAAAGAGGAAGATTAGTTGGCGATAAAAGAATTAATGCTGAATTTTTAAAAGAAAAAAATTTAACTATGGATAAATTTGTTGAAATGTTTATTGAAGATCCTAAGAAAGCATATACTTTAGGTTTGAAAAGAGTTTTTAGATTAAGTCCGCCATCAAAAGGTTTTGAAAGAAAAGGAATAAAAACTCCATTTGCACTAGGTGGTGCTTTAGGAGATAGAAAAGAAAAAATAAATGTTCTTTTGAAGAAAATGATGTGATATTTATGGTTCAGTTAAAAGTTTTTAAAAACAGTAAAACTTATAACAGTCCCATAAAAAATAAATGGTGATATTTATGGTTGTTAGAAAAGAAAAAAGATGTAAAAAAAGATTAGGTACTAGAACAAGAGGTGCTGGTAATACTGAAAACAGAAGAGGTGCTGGAAGTAAAGGTGGAAAAGGTAATACTGGAAAATTCGGTCATAAAAAACATGAATTTTTTGATGTTATAGGTCACAAAGTAAAAAATAAAGCATTTGTTGAAACTGTTGGAATTAATTTCAATCATATTAATAATTATATTGAGAATTTAATCTTACAAGGTAAAAAAGAACCTTTTGAATTAGATTTCAAACATAAAGATTTGAAAAAATATAATAAAGTTTTATCAAAAGGAAAATTGAAATATAATGTAATATTAAAAAATGTAATATTGACTGAAAGAGCTAAAAAACAAGTTGAATCTAAAGGGGGTTCATTTGAATGAGTTTTGCAAATATAATTGCAGGAATATCTCAATTTATTCCAAGTATTCAAGCTCCTAAGGAAAAACCTATTTTGTCTCAAAGATTAAAATACAGTTTTTTAGTATTGTTAATATTCTTTGTTTTAGGTACAATTCCTTTATTTGGATTGGCTGGAAGTGCTGGTGACAGTTTAGCAATGTATCAATTGTTATTAGCAAGTAATATTGGAACATTATTAACTGTTGGAATTGGTCCTATAGTTGTAGCATCAATTATATTACAATTATTAGTTGGTACTGGAATATGGGGTTTAGATTTTGGAAATCCAAATGATAGAGCTTTATTTTCAAGTACTCAAAAAATATTGGCAATTATATTGTCTTTTTTAGAAGCATTTATTTATGTAAGTGTTGGATTCTTAAAAACAGAAACTGCATTATTTACTTTCTTAGTAGTTTTGCAAGTTGCATTAGGTTCAATTACTTTATTATACTTAGATGAAGTTATACAAAAATATGGTATTGGTTCAGGAATAAGTTTATTTATTGCTGGAGGAGTAGCTTCTGGAATATTCTGGGTAATATTTAATCCAGTAAGTTCAATACAACAAGGTTTACAAATATTAAGTTCTGGTGCAACATTTAGTTTAGCTACTGGTGCTGGTTTATTGTGGACTTTTTTTGCAAATGTAGGTCAAAATTTATATACTGCAGTAGTACAAAATATCTTCCCAATATTGTTTGCAATAATAGTATTTTTCATAGTAATTTATTTCTCAGGAATACATGTAAATATTCCATTAACTATGGGTAAGAGTTCGCAGTTAGGAAGATATCCTGTAAAGTTTTTTTATGTTAGTAACTTGCCAGTAATTTTGGCAGCAGCATTATTTGCAAATATAACTTTATTATATCATGTAGTGGAAGCAAAATCAATTCCAGTATTAACTACAATTTTATTTTATATTAGTAAATATACTACATCTCCAAATAATTTAGTAGAAAATGTTTTTTTACAAGGTTTTTCTGGAATGTGGGGACAAATATTACAAGCAATAATTTATTTGATAATATTTGCATTTGTTTGTGTATTCTTTGGAATCATGTGGGTTAAAATGGCTGGACAAGATTCAGAAAGTGTTGCAAAACAATTACAAAAAAGTGGAATGTTTTTACCAGGATTTAGAAGAGATCCTAGAGTTATAAAAACAGTTTTAGATAGATATATTCCTACTATAACAATATTAGGTGCAATATCAGTAGCTCTATTAGCGGGATTAGCAAGTATTACTGGTGCTGTAGGAACAGGAATGGGAATATTGTTAACTGTTGATATTGTATATAGATTATATGAAGAAATTGCTAAAGAACAAGTAAGTACAGATTCATCATTATTGGCAAAATTAGTTGCAAAAAGGTGAATGTATGGAATGGCTAAATGCATTTATAGTTGGAACTATTGCAATTGTTTATTCTGCATTTTTATTTTTATATCAAAGATATCAAGATAAAAAAAATAATACTAAAGAAAAAAATTTAAAATCAAAAGAATTACAAAAACAAATCTCAGATTTGTATAAAAACAAAGATGTTAAAGATCCAGAAGTTATGAAAGAAATTCAAGCTTTACAAAAAGAAATGATGAGCATTAGTATAGATATGATGAAATCACAATTTAAAGGTATGATTTGGATTATGCTTTTAGGATTAATTGTATTATCTGTAATAGGATTATTCCAAGATGCGAAATTTCCTGTTGGAAGTTTTTGGATATTTTCACAAGTGTTATCTTGGTTTATATTAATATCTTTAGTTGCAAATTTGTTATACAAAGGAATATTTAAATTATTAGAAAAACAAAAATTAATTAAATGATGTTTAAAAGGTGAAATTATGGTTCAGTTAAAAGTTTTTAAAAACAGTAAAACTTATAACAGTCCCACAAATATGTAAAAGGTGAATATTTATGGTTACTCCAGCACAGAGAAATATGAAAAAGAAATTTGTAAAAGTTACAAAAGGTACTAAAGAAGTTAGATTTAGAGATAAATCAAAAGGTGCACATTGTGCTACATGTAAAACTGCATTACAAGGTGTTCCAAGAAATGTTGCAAAATTAGCAAAAACTGAAAAGAGACCAAGTGTTTTATTTGGTGGATTATTATGTTCTAAATGTAGAGATGAAGTTTTTGATTATGCAATTATGGTTAAATTAAATTTAGTTCCTGAAAGCGAAATTTCATTTAAAATAAAAAAATATGTTGATCAAGCAATTTTGAAAATTGCATAGGTGATTATTTGATTGTTGTTATTGCAGGAGATGTTTCTTATAACGTAGAACCCTTTGCTAAAAAATTAGCAATTAGTTTAGGTGCAATATATAAACAATTAGATGATGATTATTTATTAAAAAATACTGGGTTCTTTGAAGAACAAAAACAAGGTAAGATTGTATATGTTGGGCATGTAATTGCAACAAAATTACAAGTACCATGTTTTAAAATATTTTTAAAAGAATTAAAAGAAAATATTTTAAGTAGATTAGTAAAAGAAAATAAATTATCTATTGAAGATGCAAATGAAAAATATAATTCAATAGTTAAAGAACAAAAAGAAAAAATGAATCGATTTTATGGAATCGATATAAATAATTTAGAAGTTTATGATTTAATAATGAGAATTGATAATTTAGATCAAAAATCAATAATTAGTATTATTGAAAAGTTTATTGCAAAGCAATTTAGTGAATGAGGGATATTATGATTTTAGAAAAAGGTAGAGTTTGTATTGTTAGACGAGGAAGAGATTTTGGTAAATTATGTTGTGTTACTGAAACTCCAAAAAAAACTGACGCATATATAAAAGTTGAAGGTTTAAAATTAAAACCAAGCTTAAAGAACTTAAATCATTTATGGTTTGTAGATAAAGTAATAAGCAATGTTAAAGATCTTGAAAAGGTGAAGTTATGAGTGCTGCTAAAAAAACTCCGAGTAAAAAAGGTGGAAAACCTCAAAAAGGTGGTTCTAAGAAACCAGAAGTAAAAAAAGAAGATTTTGCAAAGAAAGCTGTAAAAGAAATAAAACATCAAAAAGAAGTAAAAACTTCAACTAGAAAAGGAACTGTTGCAAGAGAATTAGTAAGAATTGCAGGTATTGATATTGATGGATATTTATCTTTAGATAGAGCATTAAGAGCTATTAAAGGTATAGGTATGAGAACTTCAAAAACATTCGCATATGAATTTGAAAAGAAAACAAAAATACCTTATAATACTTTAATTGGAAATATTCCTCCAGAACAAGATGAATTATTAACAAGTATAGTTATGAATCCTAGTATTCCTGATTGGATGGTTAATAGAAAAAGAGATTTGTATGATGGAAAAACAAAACACATTACAGGTTCAGATTTGATTTTTACAATTAGAGAAGATAAACAAAGATTAAGTAGAATAAAATCTCGAAGAGGTATGAGATTACAAGCTGCTTTGCCAGTAAGAGGACAAAAAACAAAATCTAACTTTAGAAGAAAGCAAGGTGTTGTTGGAGTTGTTAAAAAGAAGTAATAGGTGATATTTATGGGTGATCCAAAAAAAATTAGAAAGAAGTATGATAAACCAAAAAGACCTTGGGATAAGTCTAGAATTGTTTTAGAAAAAGATTTATTATTAAAATATGGTTTAGTTTCTAAAAAAGAATTAAGAATTATGGAAGGAATTATTGGTAAAAAAAGAGCAACAGTTAAAAATTTATTAACTGCTCCTCAAGAAGTTGCTGAAAAAGGAAGACAAGAATTAGTATCTTCATTAAATAAAATAGGATTGGTTTCAAAAGATGCAACATTCACAGATATTTTAGGATTAACTGTTCAAGATATATTAGAAAGAAGATTACAAACTATAGTATATAGAATGGGTTTAGCAACTACTGTAAAACAAGCAAGACAATTTATTACACATGGTTTAATTGTAATAAATGGTAGAAGAATAACTATTCCAAGTTATATAGTTACATCTGATGAAGAAAAAGCAATAGGTTATTTTGGAAATAAAAAACCAAAGATTTTAGAATTGGAAATGAAAAAACCAGAATTGCATAAAACTGCTAAAACAGAGTCAAAAGTTGTAGATGAAAAAACTGAAGAATTAGTTGATGAAGTTTTAGAAGATAACGAAGTAGAAGTTATTGAAGAAGAGAGTGATTAAAATGAAAGTTGCAATTGTACATATTTTTTCAACTTATAATAATACAAAAATGTTAGCTACTGATGTAACAGGTGCAGAAACTTTAGCAAAAAGTTCTGGTGGTATAGTAACTAAAAGTCAACACAAACAAGGTTCACCATATGTTGCTATGAAAATGGCTGAACAAATATCATCAACATTAAAAACAAAAGGTTATGATAATATTGTAGTTAAAGTAAGAGCTACTGGTGGAATTAAAGCAAAGAATCCTGGACAAGGTGCAGATGCTGCTATAACTTCATTAACTAGAAGTGGAATGAATATTGTTGAAATTGAAAATGTTACTCCATTACCACATGATGGATGTAGACCAAAGAAAAAATACTTATCTAAGAAAAAACAGTAAATAGGATATGGGGATTTTATGCAAGTTAAATTTTTAAAGAAAAATGGTTTTGAATATAAATTTTTATTAGAAGATACTAGAAATGATATTTTAAATGCTATTAGAAGAACTATATTATTACATGTTCCAACTTTTGCTGTAACAAAAGTTTCAATATATAAAAATGAAGGTGTAATGTTAGATGAAATGTTAGCTAGTAGATTAGGATTAGTTCCTATTTATGCTTCTGAAGTTGATGATAGTGAACACCATTTGTATTTAAAGAAAAATAATGGTATGGTTTATTCTGGGGATATTACTACAACTGGAATATTAGAAATACCTTTAAAAAATATACCTATAACTTTATTAAAAGAGAATAAAAATTTGGAATTAGAATTAACTGTTAAAAAAGGATATGGTAAAGATCATGTTAAATTTAGTCCAGCAAATGTATATTTTAATAATTTGCCAGAATTAAAACAGAAAGGCGATGTAGATATTAAAATATGTCCAAAAAATATTTTTGAAAAAAAAGCAAATAAAATATTTTTAAAAGATCCTTATAGTTGTGATTTGTGTAGATATTGTGAAGATAAATCAAATGGAAATATACAAATATTATTAAATGATGAAAAATTTGTATTAAATATAATTCCATTTGGAAGTTTAGATTTAAAAACTATAATTATAGAAACATATAATCATTTAAATAATGAATTAAATGAATTAAAAGCCAGTTTAAATTTAGAACCCAAAAGTTCAAAATCTAAACAGGTTGTTGAAAGCTCTTCTGAAAAAGAAGCCATTTCAACACAACTAAAAGTTAAAGAAGTAAAAGAAAAGAAAACAACAACTAAAAAACCAAAAAAAGAATAAATCTTTCTGAGAAAGATTTTGTGCAGGGGTTCCAGAGTGGTCAAATGGGCAGGGCTTAAGACCCTGTGGCGCAGGCCTTCGAGAGTTCGAACCTCTCCCCCTGCATCTACATTCTTCTGCGAAGTATGTAGTGTAACCCCCTAGAATGCGGGTTGTTGCTGTACTTACAGCAAAGCTTCTAAAAGAAGCATAGAAATATGATATTTATATTAGAGGATGAGATATTATGAAACACAATCTATTAGAAGATGTAAAGAAAAATATGATTTTAGATTTAAAAAAGAAAGGAAGAGAAACAAAGCAAGATTTTTATTTGGCTTTGTCTAAAGCATTAGATACTAGTGCAAGAAGAGATATATCTGTAAACATATATGCATTAGATAAATTTGCAAAGAAACATCCCGAAAAAACATTTTTAATTGCTGGAACTTTGTTGGGATTTGGAGAATTGAATTCTAAAGTAAATGTTTATTCTTTTAAAATTTCAAAAAATGCTATGGATAAAATTAAAGGTAAAAAAGGAACTGCAAAAGATTTTAATGAATTATTAAAAGCTAAATTAGAATCTAAAGATATAATGATATTAAAATAAGGTGAGCTTATGGAAACTAAAGTTAAAAAAACTGAGAAGAAAGTTGTTGTAAAACCAGTAAAAAAGAAAATAGTTAAAAGAGAATTAAAATTAGCAAATTATGATGCTACAAATATGGTTTTAGGTAGATTATCTTCTGCAATTGCAAAAAAATTAATGATGGGTTATAAAATTAATGTTTATAATGTTGAAAAATGTGTTGTTACAGGCGATGCAAAAGTATTAGTTGAAGAATATACTGTAAAATTAAATTTTAGAGGAAAAGGAAACCCAGAAAAAGGTCCAAAATATCCTAGATCTCCTGAAAGAATGTTTAAAAAAGCAGTATTAAGAATGTTGCCTCATAAAAAAGCAACTGGTAGAGAAGCAATTAAAAATTTTAAAGCTTACTTATTTAATGAAGATAATGTTAAATTAGATGTAATAAAAGATGCACAATTAAAACAAGGTGTAAAATATATTGAATTAGGTGCTTTAAGTACAAAATTAGGATTTAAATGGTGATTTTAATGGCTGATTATGCTCCAAGAGGAAGAGGATTTAGAAGACCTCAAACAGAATATGTTGAAGATACTAAAAAAGAACCTACAAAACAACCAAGAAAAAAATTAACTGCTTTACCAAAATCTTTAGAAAACCCAGTTTTTATAAAAGCTAAAAAAGGTAAAGTTTTACACGTTTCAAGTAAAAGAAAAAGTGCTATTGGAAGAGCAAGTGTAAAATCTGGAAAAGGTAGAATTGTAATTAATAAAGTGCCATATACTTTGATTACTAACAAATATATTTTAGATATGGTTAGAGAACCTTTAATGATTGTTGAAGAATATAAAAAAGATTTATTAAATAAAGTTGATATTGAAATAGTAGTTAATGGTGGAGGCCAAATGGGTCAATCAACTGTTGCTAGAAATTGTATTGCAAGAGCATTTGTACAATTTTTTGATGATGTAGATTTAGCTGAAAAAATAATGGTATATAACAGAAGTTTTTTAGTTGATGATGTAAGAAGAGTTGAATCTAAAAAGCCGTTAGGACCAAAAGCTAGAGCTAAAAAACAACACTCTAAGAGATAGATCGAGGGATAAAAATGTTAATGCCTGTTAGATGTTTTAGTTGTGGTTTTCCAGTTGCTGAGTATTATGATAAATATCATGATTTAGTAAAAAAAGGGAAATCTCAAAAAGAAGCATTAGATGAATTAAAAATTGAAAAGTATTGTTGTAGAAGAATGCTTTTATCTAATGTAGATTATATACATGAACTTTTAAAATATCAAAAGTGATGCTATGAAAGTAAATATTCAGAAAATTTTTGATAGTAGAGGAATGCCAACAATTATGGCATATTTTTATTATAAAAATGAAAGAATATTTGCAATTAGTCCTGCTGGAAAAAGTACAGGTGTACATGAAGTTCAAGTTTATCCTTTGGATAAAAAAGGAAAAGTAAATATAGATTTAAGTTTTAAATTTTTTGAAGAAAATAGAAAAGCAATAGAAGAAGCATTTGAATTTGATGACCAAGAAGAATTTGATTCTTTATTAGAAGAGTTAGATGAAACAAATAATTTTTCTGATATGGGTGGAAATTTATCTACTGTATTGTCAATGTTATTTGCAAAATTGCAAGCTAAAAAAAAGAATTTAGAATTATATGAATATTTAAATCCAAAAGCCAAAATAAAAGATTTGCCTAAGCCATTAGGAAATGTTGTTGGTGGAGGATTACATTCAAATAATAAAATTTCTATTCAAGAATTTTTAGTTTTGAATGAAGAAAAAAAAGCATTAAAAAATATTCAAATGAATATTGATGTTTATCATGAAATAGAAAATATATTAAAAAGTAAAAGAAAGTTTTTTGGTAAAAACGATGAAGGTGCAATATCATTTCAAGCAAATTCATTTGAAGTTTTAGATGTAATTGAACAAGCAATAAAGAATTTAGGTTATAAATCTAAAATTGGATTAGATATTGCTGCAAGTTCATTTTACAAAAACAAAAAATATGAATTTGAAGGAAAAAAATATTCTGAAAGCGAATATTTACAAGTATTATTAGATATGCTTAAAAATTATAAGGGCATATATTATATTGAAGATCCTTTTGATGAAGAATCTTTTGGTGCATTTGCATCTTTGCAAAAGAAAACTAAATCTTTAATTTGTGGTGATGATTTATTTACTACAAATAAAGAAAGATTAATGCAAGGAATAAAAAATAAATCTGCAAAAGCAATATTGATAAAACCAAATCAAATTGGTACAATAAGTAAAACAATAGAAACTGTGAATTATGCAAAAAAGCATGATATTATACCAGTTATATCTCATAGATCTGGTGAAAGTATAGATAATACTATAGCACATTTAGCTGTTGGATTATCTATTCCATATATAAAAACCGGAACAGTTTCTGGTGAACGTTTAGCTAAGTTAAACGAATTAATATTTATAGAAAATAGAATTGAGGATAAATAATTATATTAGGTGAGGACATGAGTAAAGATTTATTAATTTCTCCTGAAGAATATTTAAAATCAGGAATCCATATAGGTACACGATATAAAGCAAAAACTATGAATAAATACATCTATAAATTAAGAAAAGATGGTTTAAAAGTTTTTTCAATTGAAGATATTGATGAAAAAATAAGATATTTAGCAAAGTTTTTAGCAAATTATGATATTGAAAAAGTTGCAATGGTTGGTCGAAGGATATTTGCAAAAACAGCTATTGAACAATTTTGTAAAATAACTGGTGCAAAAGCATATACTGGAAGATTTATTCCTGGATTATTTACTAATGCACAAAATAGAAACTTTTTTGAGCCAGATTTAATATTTATTGCTGAATCAAATTTAGATAAACAAGCAATTATGGAAGCAAAATCTTTGAATGTTCCTGTAGTTGCATTAAGTAGTGCAAATAATTCTGCTAAAAATATAGATTTTATAGTTCCAAGTAATAATAAAGGTAAGAAAAGTATTGCTTTATTATTTTGGTTATTAACAAGAGAATACCAAATGATTAAAGGAATTATAAAATCAAGAGATGATTTTAAATATGTTGTAGATGATTTTGAATATAAAGGAAAAGTTAAAGTTTATAAGCAAGAGTCAAATACTTCAAGAAGACCTATGAGAGGTAAAGCTCCAAGATATTAAAATCTTAGTGATAGAAAATGTCTGAAATCCAAACTGTAGAACAAAAAGAAAAAAGAGTTTTGGATTTCTGGCAAACTAATTTTATTTTTGAAAAGAGTTTAGAAAAAACTAAAGACTCTAAGCCATATATTTTTTATGATGGTCCTCCATTTGCTACAGGAACTCCACATTATGGGCATTTATTAGCATCAGTTTTGAAAGATGTATTCCCAAGATATTTTACTATGCAAAATAGATATGTAAAAAGAGTTTGGGGTTGGGATTGTCATGGTTTACCTATTGAGAATATTGCTGAAAAAGAATTAGGTATTAATTCGAAAGATGAAATTGAAAAATTAGGTGTAAAAAAATTTAATAATTTTTGTAGAAGTAAAGTTTTAACCTATGCTAATGATTGGAAATATTTTGTTGATAGAATTGGAAGATGGGTAGAATTTGATAATTCTTATAAAACAATGGATAATAATTATATTGAAAGTGTTTGGTGGGCTTTTAAACAATTATATGATAAAGGTTACATTTATGAGGGCGAAAAAATTTTAATGTATTGCCCAAGGTGTTCTACTCCATTAGCAAAATCAGAAATTGCTATGGACAATTCGTATAAAATTGTAAAAGATTTAACTGTTGTTTTAAAATTTAAATTAAAAGAAAAAATAAATGATAATGATGTGTATGCTTTAGCGTGGACAACAACTCCTTGGACTTTACCTTCAAATTTAGCATTAACTGTTAATCCAGATTTAATTTATTCTTATATTAAAGATAAAACTGATAATACAATTTATTTATTGGGTAAAGATTTAATATCTAAATTTTTTAAGAGTGAAGAAGAATATGAAACAATAAAAGAAATAAAAGGAAAAGAATTAGAAGGTAAAGAATTTGAACCATTGTTTCCTTATTTTGCAAATACTGAAAATGCATTTAAATTTTTATTAGCTGATTTTGTTACTGCTGAAGATGGTACTGGTATAGTACATACAGCACCAGCATTTGGTGAAGATGATAATGTTGTTTGTAGAAAATATAAAATTCCTATGGTTCAACCAGTTGATGAAAAAGGTAATTTTACAAACGATGTAAAAGATTTTGCAGGTAAATACATACATGATGCAAATGAAGAAATAATTAATTTTTTAAAATCTCAAAATAAAGTTATATCTGTAAGAAAATTAGAACATGAATATCCTTTTTGTTATAGATGTGAAACTAAATTGATGTATAGAGCTTTACCAGCGTGGTTTGTTGATATTCAAAAAATAAAAAATAGATTGCAAGAATTAAATTTAGAAATAAATTGGATTCCAGAATATTTGAAAGAAGGTAGAATGCAAAATAATATTTCTACTGCGCCAGATTGGAATATTTCAAGAAATAGATATTGGGCTTCAGCTATTCCTATATGGAAAAGTGAAAGTAATAAAATTAAAGTTATAGGTTCAATTGAAGAATTAAAAAAATATGCAATTAATTTGCCTGCTGAAGAAATAGATTTACATAAAGATTATTTAGATGAAATTATTTTAAAAGTTAATAATGAAGAATATAAAAGAATACCGGAAGTTATGGATTGTTGGTTTGAGTCAGGATCAATGACTTTTGCGCAATTCCATTATCCTTTTGAAAATAAAGAATTTTTTGATAAGAATTTTCCAGCACAATTTGTTGTAGAATATATAGGACAAACAAGAGCTTGGTTTTATTATATGATTGTATTATCAGCTATTTTGTTTGATAAAATACCTTTTGAAAATGTTTTAACTACTGGAACTATTTTAGCAGAAGATGGACAAAAAATGAGTAAGAGTAAAAAGAATTATCCAGATCCAAATATAGTTGTAAATAAATATGGTGCAGACGCATTAAGATTTTATTTGTTATCTAGTGCTTTAATGTCTGGAGATAATTTTAATTTTGCTGAAAAAGGTGTTGAAGAGATTTATAAGAAAGTATCTTTGTTATATTATAACGTAAATAATTTTTATGCTTTGTATAAAGATAATTCTAAAATAGAATTACCAAATTCAAAAAATATTTTGGATTCTTGGATTATTGCTAAAACTCATAATTTAATTAAAGAATGTGAGATTAATTATGAGAAATATGATACTATAAATTTAGCAAAAGAAATTAGAAGTTTTATTGATGATGATTTATCTACTTGGTATGTTAGAAGATGTAGAGATCGATTTAATGATGGTGATAAAGATGCACAAAAAACATTAGCATATGTTTTAAGTGAAAGTTCAAAAGTTATTGCTCCATTAATGCCATTTGTTTCAGAATATGTTTATCAAACAGTTTATTCTGAAAAAGAATCTGTACATTTACAAGATTTTCCAAAATATGATGAAAAATTAATTAATAAAGAGTTAATTGAAAATATGAAGATTGTTAGAAATATTGTTTCATTAGCATTAAAAGAAAGAGAGTTAGTAAAGATTTCATTAAAACAACCTTTACAAGAATTAATTGTTACTGGTATAACTTTAGAACAAGAATATTTGGATATAATTGCTGATGAATTAAATGTTAAGAAAATAGTTTTAGGAAATAAAGAAGAGAAAGAAATTTTTGTAAAATTAAATACTGAAATTACTCCAGAATTAGAAGCAGAGGGTTCTGCAAGAGAATTATCAAGAGGCATTCAAGCATATAGAAAACAATTAGGTTTGCAACAAAAAGATTTAATAGATTTGGAATTAGTTTTAGATTCTGAATTACAAGTTAAACTAACTCCTCAAAAAGAGTTTATTGCGAAAAGAATTAATGCTAAGTCTTTAATCATGGTTTCAGAAGCTAAAGATTATAAAAATAAAACTAATTTTAAGTTAAAAGATAAAGAGATTATTATTGCTATTTTGTAATGGTTTATATTTTAGTAAAATTTATATATTCTTATACCGATTATAATTAATGGTGATTTTATGGTAAATTCAACTGATTTAGATAGATTAATAAGTACTTTTAATAGATTAAGTTTAATTGGGAAAGCAAATTTTTTATATGGTCTGGAGCAAAAAGTATTAAATAATTATAAAATTAATCCTGATTTAATTCCTGCTTTTTTTGAAATTTATAAAACAAATAAAAAGCATTTTGGAGGTAGAATATTATATGTTCTTTCAGAAAGTGTCATAAATGGAGTAAATTTTGAAAATCATGTTGAAGAATTAATTAATTTATTAAAAAAAGAACAAAATTTATCGTTTAAAGAGAAATTTATTGGTTTATTAAGAATTGAATTTGCAAGAACTACAGATGTAAATAAATTAAAAACTTATAAAAAATTATTAATTGAAAATAATTTAGCTAAAAGTAGAGTTATGGAATTCTTAGATTATCATTTATCAGTTAAATCTGGATTAAAATCTAAACCAATAGATGCTCCTGATGAGGCATTTAAAGTAATAAAAGATAATATTAGAACAAGAGCTATGAAAGGCCCAAATAGAGTAAAACCATTAACACATATTTTAAAATAATTTTAGATTCTTATTTCTAAATAGATTTCAATTTCTTAAGTAAGATTTATATATTTATAAGTTATATTAGTATAATGCCACATAGAAGATTTTTTTCATTTTTAGATAAATATAAGCATGAAAATGTTGAAAATAAGATTGAAAAACCAAAATTGAGTTTGGGACAAAGATCTGCAGATGCAGTAACTGTTTTTGTAGGATCTTGGAAATTTATTATTATTACTTGTATAGTAATATTTTCTTGGATTTTGGTAAACATTTATTTTGTATTTGTTAGGTGGGATCCATATCCATTTATTTTGTTGAATTTAACATTATCTACTTTGGCAACTTTGCATACTCCTATAATTTTAATGAGTCAAAATAGACAAGCAGAAATCGATAGAGTTACTGCTGAATATGATTATAAAGTAAACATAAAAGCAGAAAAGGAAATAAAAGATATGCAAAAAGATTTAGATCAAATAAAGGTTATGATTCAAGATTTACATTCTAACATAAAGAAAAAGTAAAGTTTCCTTTATAAACCTTTATTATCTATAATATATAATAAAATTTCTTATTTTAAGATATTGGCTTAAACAATGACTTTGAAGGAGGAGTGAATATGCCACAATTTGTAAAATATAGTGTAACTGAAGATTTGACTAATAAATTAGCAGATTTTTTAGGTAAAGCATCAAAAACAGGAAAAATAAAAGCTGGAGTTAATGAAGTAACTAAAATGTTAGAAAGAGGTCAAGCTAAATTAATAGTTATGGCTGAAGATGTTAGTCCAGAAGAATTATTATATCACATACCTGTTTTATGTAATGATAAAAAAATACCTTTTTCTTATGCAAAAGATAAAAAAGAATTGGGAAAAATGTGTAATTTAAAAGTTGGTGCTTCTTGTGTTGCTGTAATTAACGAAGGAGTTGCAAAAAAAGAATTAGATGATATTGCAAAAATAATAAAAGAATTAGTTAAATAGATGTAGGTGATATTTATGGCTGATAATGAAGAATACGGAACACCTGCAGAAGTTGTTAATGTAATAAAAAGAACTGGAGTTTCTGGTGAAGTAACTCAAGTTTTATGTAAAATATTAGATGGCAACGAAAAAGGAAGAATAAAGAGAAGAAATGTTAAAGGTAGAGTTAAGAAAGGAGATATATTAACATTAGTTAATACTCAAAAAGAAGCTAAAGACATTTCTGCGAAAAGGTGAAATTTATGAATTGTCATTTTTGTAATAAAGTAATTCCTGAAGGAACAGGAATATTATTTGTAAAAAAAGATGGAACATCTTACAGTTTTTGTAGCAGTAAATGTGAAAAAAATCAAATAAAATTAAAAAGAAAGTCTGCTAAAATTGTATGGGCTAAAAAACCAAAAAAATCTAAATCATTAGATAAGTGATGGTGATGGTTTTTGATTCGTGCACCTATTGTAGTAGTTGGGGGGCATGTTGACCACGGAAAAACAACTTTGTTAGATTATTTACGTGGTACAATTATTGCTGAAAAAGAAGCTGGAAGAATAACTCAACACATAGGTGCAACTGAAATACCATTATCCCTAATTCAAGAAATTTCTGGAGATCTATTAAAAAAATACGGATTTAATCTGAAGATTCCAGGGTTATTATTTATTGATACTCCAGGACATGAAGCATTTAGTTCTTTAAGAAAAAGAGGATGTAGTATTGCAGATATTGGTGTTTTAATAATAGATATTATGCAAGGAATTCAACCACAAACTTTAGAAGTTGTAAACTATTTAAAAGAAAATAAAGTTCCTTTTGTAATTGCATTAACAAAAGTAGATAAATTAAAAGGTTTTGATTTTAAAACCACAAAAGAATTATTTACTGAATTAGATGAAAATAGATCACAATTTGCTCAAGATTTAAATGAAAAATTATATTCTATAATGGCCAAGCTTTCGGAATTTAATTTAGATTCAGATCGATTTGATAATGTTGCTGATTTTACAAAAAAATTGTTATTAATTCCTGTAAGTTCTAAAACAGGATTTGGTATGCCAGAATTATTACTGTTTTTATCAGGACTAGCACAAAAATTTTTAGAAAAGAATTTAACTTTAGATTTAGATTCTGGAAAAGCAGTTGTTTTAGAAATTAATGAAGTTAAAGGATTTGGTAAAACTGCAGATGTAATTTTATATGATGGTAAAATATCAAAAAATGATATTATAAAAATAGATTCCCAAAATAATTTTAATATAACAAAAGTAAAGCAATTATTATTGCCCAAGCCTTTATCAGATTTAAGAACTGTAAAATCAGGGTTTTTAGCAAAAGATACTATTGGTGCAGCATCAGGATTAAAAATTGTGTTTAATGATCCTGAATTAATAAGTGCTGGTGATGAATTACAAGTTATAACTAAAGAAGATGCAGATAAATTAGAAATAACTAAAAAAGAAATTTGTACAATAAAAGAGAAAGGTATAGTTGTAAAAGTTGACACCCAAGGATCATTAGATGCAATTATGGAATTGGCATGTAAAGAAAATATAGCAATAGGAAAATTAGCTTGTGGTAATTTTTTAAAAGAAGATGTTTTAGAAGCAAAATTATTTGGTAAAGAAGATCCATTATATTCTGCTGTTTTTGTTTTTAATCAAAAGATTTGTCCAGAAGTAGAACAATATGCTAAAGAACAAGGTGTAAGAATATTTAGTTCAAATGTAGTCTATAAATTATTTGAAGAATATAAAAAATGGGCAAAAGATATTTTGGAAAAACAAAAAGAAAAAGATATGAAAAATATTCTTTATCCTGCTAAAATTGAAATATTTAAAGATTGTATTTTTAGAAAATCTAAACCTTGTGTTTTAGGAGTAAAGGTTTTAGATGGTGTATTAAAACCAAATACAAAATTATTTTATAATAATAAAATTATTGGAACTTTAAAACAAATCCAATTAAATGGTAAAGCTATTGGAGAAGCAAAAAAAGACGATGAAATCGCAATTTCTTCGGATGATTTGAACTTTGAAAAGGATATAGATTTAAATATAACCAATATATGTTATATATATATACCGATTTCCCAAAGAAGTGCGGTTAAAAAATATCTTTATTCTGAGTTTAAAGAATTAATAGACGAACTATTTGAAAAGTATGTTAATTCTGATATTTAAGATGTTTATTTTGTAAAAATGTTTAATGAGGTGTGTAAATGATTATAAATTTAGCAAATTCAAAGACTTCAAAAACTTATAGTGTAAAAACAGAAGCTCCAGTATATTTGGGGAAAAAATTAGGTGATGAAGTAGATTTAAGTGTTTTAAATTTAAAAGGTAAGGGTAAAATATCTGGTGGATCATCAAAATCAGGATTTCCAATGGTACCTTTTATTTCAGGAACTGGAAATAAAACTACATTATTATCTGATGGTTTAGCTTTTAATGCAACACATAAGGGTGAAAAAAAGAGAAGAACAGTTAATGCAAATACAATAGATGATAGTATAGAGCAAGTAAACATAATTATTTTAGATATAGATAAATCTCACAATTTAGATGAGTTGTTCCCAAAACAAGAAAAGAAAGAGTAAATAGGTGAAATATTTGATTGCACAGTCAGAAGTTAATATAGGTATAATTGGTCACGTAGATCATGGTAAAACTGCTTTAACTAAAATGCTGACTGGTAAATGGGTAGATACTCACTCAGAAGAATTAAAAAGAGGAATATCAATTAGATTGGGATATGCTGATGTAATTTTTAAAAAATTACCTAAAAAAGATGATTTTGAAGCATATACTACTTTAGATGAAATTAATGGTGAAAAAACTGAAGCTGTAAAAAGAATATCTATAGTTGATAGCCCAGGACATGAATCTTTAATGGCAACAATGTTAAGTGGTGTTGCAATAATTGATTGTGCAATTTTAGTAATTGCTGCAAATGAGAAATGTCCTATGCCTCGAACTATGGAACATTTATTAGCTGCAAAATATTCTGGTATAAAAGAATTGATTGTAGTTCAAAATAAAATTGATTTAGTTAATGAGGAACAAGCAAAACAAAATTATAAAGATATTAAAAAGTTTTTAGAAGATTTAGATTTTAAAGATGTTCCAATAATTCCAATATCTGCGAATCATAGCATAAATAAAGATGTTTTAATTTATGCAATTTCAAATTATTTTAAAAAGAATCCAAAAAAAGAATCTGAAGAATTTAAAATGTATATTGTAAGATCATTTGATGTTAATAAACCCGGTGCAGATGTTGAAAATTTAATTGGTGGAATTATTGGTGGTTCAATAGTTTCTGGAAAAGTAAAATTAAATGATGAAATTGAAATTAATGTTGGTGAAAAAAATATTAAAACAAAAGTTTTAGCATTAAATACAGAATTAGGATCAATAAAAGAAGCTGGTTCTGGAGGGTTAATTGCTATTGCTACAAATTTAGATCCTAGTATAACTCAAAACGATAAATTAAAAGGACAAGTAATTTATAAAGCGGGTAAAATGCCTTCTCCAAAAAGCAATATTTTAGTTGATATGCATACAATTGATAGATTATTAGTAGATGATATGAAAAAGCCTTTAATAGTTAATGAACCATTAATTATTACTATAGGTACTACAACAGCAATAGGTCAAGTTGCATCTATTAAAAATAATTTAGTAAGATTTACATTAAGAGTTCCAGTAATAATAGAAAAAGAACAACAGATATCTATTAGTAGAAGATCTGTAAATGGTTGGCGATTATATGGTTATGGGTTTATCAAAGAATAAAGTTATTTTAGACACAAGTGCTTTACTTTTATTAAGTGAAGGATATAATTTTTTTGACAAAGTAGAAAGAGAATTTGGAAATGTTGAATATATTGTTCCAAAAAGTGTTGTTTCAGAAATGAATAAATTATCTAGAGAAAATTTAAAGCATAAAAAGAGTTTAAATTTGTTTATGCGTTTATTAGATACATATAATATGAGAATTATTGAAACTGGAAATACTTATGCTGATAAAGATTTGTTGGAAATGGATGGAAGTTTATTTGTTACAACAGATTTTGAATTAGCAAAAAAATTAAAAGATCAAGGTAAAAAGATATTTGTATTAAAACATAATAAGTTTTATGATTATTATTGAGGTGGATAAATGTTTCAATTAGTAAATATAGAGGATTTTGTAGGAATACCTCCATATATGTTAGATTCTGATTTAAATGAATCTATAAAGAACATTTTAAATGAAGAAAAAATTGGTTTAGTAGATAAAGATTTTGGTGTTGTTTTAGGGGTAGTAGATATATTAAAAACAGATCACACAAAAGTTTTACCTGGGGATAGTAATGCTTATGTAAATGTAGAATATTCTTTATTAACTTTTAAACCAGATTTACAAAATGTTTATGAAGGATATGTTAAAGAAGTTGCTGAATTTGGAGCATTTATGGATTTAGGTCCATTTGATGCATTAATCCATGTTTCACAATTGATGAATGACTTTGTTAGTTTTGATCCTAAAAATAAAAACTTTGTTGGAAAAGAAAGTAATCATGTTTTAGGAAAAGGAGATTTAATTTATGCTAGAGTAGTAAGTGTGAGTTATAAAAACAATGCTGTTCAAACAAAAATTGGATTAACTATGAGACAAAGTGGTTTAGGTAAAATGGAATGGATTGAAAAAGAAAATTCTAAATCAGAATTATCTGAAACAAAAGTTCCAAAAGAAAAAAAAGAAAAAGCTACTAAAGCTAATAAAGAGAAGTGATTTTTATGCCAATTAAAACAATTGCTTGTAAAAAATGTGGGTTTGTAATTGACGAGCCAAATGTAGAAGAATGTCCAAATTGTCAAAATAAAAAATTTACTACATTTTGGAAAGGTGCAGTTATTGTTAATGATCCTGAAAACTCAATAGTTGCAAAAAAATTAAATATTGAAAATAAAGGAAAATATGCTTTAAGAATAAATTAGGTGATATAATGAAATTTGAAATATTAGAACAAAAAGATAATAGGTTGTTAAACAGAAAAGACTTTATTGTTAAAATAAATGAAGTTAATATAACTCCAAAAAGACAAGAAGTATTGAAAAGTTTTGCAGCAAAACAAGGTATGGATGAAAAAAAATTAGTAGTAGATAAAATAAGCTCAGAAAGTGGAATAAAAGATGTTGTAGTTTATTTTAAATATTATGACGATGTTAATTCTTTGAAAAAAATAGAATTAAAAGATAATTTAAAACATTATGAAAAATTAAATCCTAAACCTGAAGAAAAAAAGAAAGAAGCAAAAGAAGAAAAAAAAGAGAGTGATGCTTAATGGCTCCAAAAAAAGATGCTAAGTCAGGTAAGAAACCACATAAAAAAACATTAAGAATTAAGAAAAGTGCATTTTATGAAGTTAAAGAAAATTCTGTAATAAGAAAAAGAAAAACTTGTGTTAAATGTGGTGCAGGAGTATTTATGGCTGAACATAAAGACAGATACACTTGCGGTAAATGTGGTTACACTGAAATGAAAAAGAAGGAATAAAATTCCTTTTTTCGTTCCTATTTTTATTTTTATTTATTTTATTATATTTATGTCTGATATTAAAATGACTAAAGAGTTAATTGATGAGTTATTATTAGGTTGTAAGAATGCTTATCCTAATGAATTTTTTGCTATGTTATCTTCTGATAAAAATAATCTAGTAGATAGCTATGTTGTTGTTCCATTATTTTATCAAACGGAAAATTCTGTTTCTTATAGGACTGATTTATTGCCTTTAGGTTTTAAAGTATTAGGCACAATACATTCACATCCTTCTGGTTCAAATGTTCCTAGCTATGCTGATTTGAATAGTTTTGTTAAATCTGGGCAAGTTCATTTTATTGTAAAATACCCTTATAAATTAGAAGATATTGCTTGTTATAATGCAGAAGGTAAAAGAGTAAATTTTGAAATATTAGATACCTTTAAATAGTTTTCAAAAGATATTATATTATGGATTTAAATAGTAAAATTGATAATATTGTTTTAGAACTAAAAAAAGATTCTAATGTTTTGGCTGTTTATTTATTTGGTTCTTATGCTTTAAATAAACAAAAACCATATTCTGACATAGATTTATGTATTTTTCTAAAAGATTATTCTAATTATTTAGATTATTATGGATTTAGCAGTAAATTTGTTGACATTTCTACATTTAATAAATTGCCATTAACTGCAAAATATAAAGTATTTAAAGAAGGTAAACCTATTTATGTGAAAAATAAACAAGAATTAGAAGAAATTCTAAGAATTACTATGAGAGATTATTTAGATTTTAAATATCATTTTGATTATCAATTAAATTATTTTTTAAATAAACCAAGTGTATCTTTATGAATAATACTAGATTAATAAAAATATATTCTGATTTAGATAGGTTTATTTCAGATTTGAAAGTAATAAATATAACTTCTTGCAAAGATTTAGAGGATAATATTAAATATCATGCAGTTTCTATGCTTTTATTTTCAATATTAAATAGGGTTATAGATTTGGGTGAAGAACTTATTTTAAATAAAGGTTTTGCTTTGCCGGAGTCTTATAAAAGTGTTTTTGAGATTTTGAATAAAGAAAAAATAATTTCAAATGATGAATATCAAAAAATAAGAGAAATGATAAATATAAGAAATTTAATTGCACATCAGTATTATGCTTTTGATGATAAGGATATTTTTAATGCGTATCAAAATTTAGCAGTTATAATTAAGTTTATTAATCGTACTAAATCTATTTTTAAAAATTAAAAAGCAACAGTCAACTTTTTAAAGATTCAGTTTATTTATTTATACTAAATATTTGTTGTGAAATTATGATTATTGTAAATTTATTATTATTATTAGTATCTTTATTTGTTTTAATTAAATCTGCAGATTTTGCTATAAAGTATTCTTCTATATTAGCAAAAATCTTTAGATGGCCAGAATTTATTGTAAGTTTTTTTCTAATATCTTTTATATCACTTTTACCTGAAGCAACAGTATCAATAATTTCTGCAATAAAAGGCAATCCAGAATTGGGTTTAGGTACTTTATTAGGTTCAAATGTTGCTGATTTATCTTTGGTTTTTGGTTTGGCAGCAGTGTTTTCTTTTAGTGGAATAAAGGTTAAAAGTCAAATATTAAGAAATACTTTTATTTATTTAATATTATTATTTGTTCCATTAATATTGGGTTTTGATGGAAAATATACGCGAGTTGATGGAATTATTTTAATATTTGTAGGCGCTTTATTTTTTATTAGAATGTATATTGAAAGTAATAGATTCCGTAAAAAATATGTTTTTGTTAAGAAAGAGCCTTTTTTAAAATCTTTAGTGTTTTTAATTTTAAGTTTGGGTTTTTTATTATTAAGTGCTTATTTTACTGTTAGATTTGCTACAAACTTAGCATATGATTTAAATTTACCTGCAATGTTTATTGGGTTAACTATGATAGCTATTGGATCTTGTTTGCCTGAATTGATATTTTGTATTAAATCTGTAAGAAGCAACCACGATGATTTAGCTTTGGGGGATTTATTTGGTACAGTTATTGCTGATGCAACTTTAGTTTTAGGTTTGGTAGCACTAATTTCTCCATTTACATTTAATCCAGTAAATATATATGTTACGGGCTTGGCAATGTTTTTAGCATGTTTATTTGCAATTATTTTTATGAAAACCAATAAAACAATTTCTAAGTTGGAAGGTTTAATATTAATATTATTTTATATTCTTTTTTTGATTGTTGAGTTTTATTTTGGTGCATATCTTGGCTTTAAATAGTATAAGAACATTTGTGGAAGTTGTTTTCTTAAAGATAAAGTTTGTAAAGGGATAGGTTTTATATATTAATTTTGTGAATAATGAAATAACATCTAAAATTAAACAGTATTTATATAATTATTTAGAATTAAAATATAATGATTATCTGAGGAATTTAAATGTATAAAGAAATTGCAAGAGATTTACAGGAAATATTTCTTAGTGGAAGTTATTCTGATTCTTGGCCTGTAGGTTCAGCATTAGCTGCTGATTTAATTGTAGATAAGTTTGCAGATGATTTAATTAATTATTTAAAAACTAATCCCAAATTATATCCTTTAGAAGCATCTGATTTTTTTATAATGTTAAACCCAAGGACAATATCTTTAGAAAAAAAACAAGCTGTGATGAAATATTTATTTAGATATATAAAGAATTCAAGAAAAGACATTTTATTTAGAACTACTTTGGATATATATAATCCGCCAATAATTAAAAAAGAAGAATTATTGTATTTTAAGGATTATAACAAAATTGTTTTTTTATTATCAAATTTAAGTGAAATTTTTTGTCCTATATTTAGACGACTAAATCACGATATTTATACTTATAATAATTTGTTGTATAGATATTATAGATTAAGTAATGAATATCTTTTGGTTTCTAAATATATCAATCCAACAAAGATGACTTTTTTTGGGCATATTAATAAAGTAGAAACAATTGAGAAATATAATTGTTATTTTAATAACAAATTAGTTAAGCCAGAATATTTAATTAATCATTTACAAGAAGAAATTAATAAAAATCTTATTAAATTTTCTACAGAAATTGATAAACTATTATATGTTTTAAATAGTTGTAGAAAACATATTGGCTTAAATGAATTAAAATCAATTGATTTTAAATATAACATAAATGATTATATTGTTTCTAAAGAGCAAAAAAACAAAATATTTATGAATGTTGAAAAGAATCTAGAATCTGCAGAACAAAGATATATCTCATTATTAGGGGATTATAATGATTATTAATGAATTTTTAAACAAAAAAGAATTGCAAGGCGAAATTGTTATTTATAATTCTAATATAGATATAAGCAATAAAATAGTAGTTGTAGAAACTACAAATCCTTTTATGGCTCCTCAATTAGTTAATAGTATAGGTTTAATTGTAGAATCTGGAGGCTTATTAAGTCATACAGCTATATTTGCTAGAGAATTAAATATTCCTTGTGTTAGAATTGAAAATGCAACAAAACTATTTAAAAATGGTCAAAAAATAGAAATAAATGAGGCTGGAGAAGTAAATATTTTGAAGTGATATATTAATTTTTTAAAAAGTTACAAAACACTATAAAGACCCTAAGAATTTATTGCAAAAGATAATGAATTATACCTCAAAACATTGAAAAACTAAAAAATGAGTATTTATAAGATTTTGCAACTTATTATTTATTGGCAAGAATAGGATTCTATAGTGCCACCTATAACTATTATATATAAATTAAGATATAATATATAAACAGAGTGATTTTTATGTTAAATAAGAAAGATTTTATTAAACAGACAGAAAAAGCGATTCAAGAATATTCTGAAAATAATATTGAAGAACAGAGTTTATTGAAAGCTTTATCTAATTATGATTTATATCAAAAACAATTTAATACTTTTTTTGAATATTTAAAAGATTGGTACAATTTACATAATAGTAAAAAATATGATGATTTGAAAAAAGATAATTATAAGTTTGTAAAATATTTAGCAGAAGCAGAAATAAAAGAATTAGAAGATGAAATATATTTGTCTAAAGGTTTAGAAAAAGAGGATTTATTGCAAATCAAGAATTTAGCCGTTACATTAATAGCAATTTATTCAAATTCGTCTAAGATAGAGAATTTCTTAACAAAGAAAGTAAAATTAATGTATCCTAATTTAGTTAATATTTTAGGTCCAATATTAACTGTAAGATTTTTGAATCAAGCACATTCTTTAGTTAGATTAGCTTTTTTACCCTCATCAACATTACAATTGTTTGGTGCAGAAACTGCAATGTTTAAGCATTTAAAATTTGGTAAAGATTGTCCGAAATATGGTTTATTATATTTACATCCATTAATGGCTGGTTTAACTGCTAATCAGAAAGGAAAGTTAGCAAGAGTAATGGCTAATAAGATTGCATTAGCATCAAAATATGATTTATTAAAAAAACCTTTACATGAAGAATTATTAGAAGATGTTGAAAAGAAACAAAAAGATTTATTAAAAGAAAAACCATTAAAGAGAAGATGATGTTTATGAATTCAAATTTAGTTTATATAAAAGATAAATTATTTACAAAGAGTTTAGATAATTTAAAATGGTATGATGAGCAAGTAATAAAGAAAGAAGATTATTATTTGAGAGAATGGAGTCCATTTTCTTCAAAGATTTCTGCAGCGATTAAGAAAGGTTTTGTTTTGCCTGATTTACAAAACAAAGAAATATTGTATTTAGGATCAAGTACAGGAACAACAATATCACATTTATCTGATTTGCAAGCAAAAGCAATTATTGGTGTAGATATTGCTTCAGTAACAATGTTGCCATTTTTAGAGTTAGCGAAAAAAAGAGAAAATATTTATCCTTTATTATTTGATGCGGGTCATTTAGATGAATGCGATTTATTGAAAGGTCAAAAATTTGATTTTGTTTTTCAAGATATTGCTCAAAAGAATATGGTTGAAACATTTATTTTTAATATTAAATTATTTGGTAAAAATGGTTTCCATGCAATAGCTTTGAAAGCATCAAGTATTGATTCAACAAAAACTTCAAAACAAATTTTGGATTTATCTTTAAAGAAATTTGAAGATGCAAAAATTAAAGTTGAAAAGATAATTGATTTGAGTCCATTTGAAAAGAATCATTATTTTATAGTAATAAGGTATTAAAATGGATTCAAAAAAAATTAAGACATTAATAATTTTCTTATTCTTATTATTATTCTTAATAAGTTTTTCTTTATTTTTGTATTTATATGGTTTTGATTGGATTGTTAATACTTTGCATATAAGACATACTTATTTATTAGGGTTTTTTGCGTGTTTATTGGGTGGCATATCTACTATTTCAGCATCAATTTATTTGCCCATAATGACTTCTTTTGTTATTGCGGGTTCAAATCCTTTATTATTGGGTATAATTGGTGGAATTGGTTTAGCTATAAGTGATATATTTTTCTTTTATATTAGTTTAAAAGGTAGAGAATTAATCCCAAAGGGTAAATTTGAGGATTTTTTAATAAGATTAGAACAGAAGTTTATGCATTTGGG
Organism: uncultured archaeon; assembly: GCA_964595665.1. Lineage (GTDB taxonomy): Archaea > Iainarchaeota > Iainarchaeia > Iainarchaeales > 0-14-0-20-30-16 > 0-14-0-20-30-16. The sequence continues at coordinate 51,456 of CAZQQS010000001.1, forward strand.
TAATTTTTGGGTTGGTTTATTTATAATTCTTTATGTAATGACTCCTTTTCCAAATGATATATTAAATTTAACCTTAGCTTTTGTTAAATACCCTACACATAAAGTGGTAAAATTTTTATTTGTTGGGGACATAATATATATGACTGCGTTTTGTTTAATTATAAGTTTATTTTGAGGTGATTATATGGGAAATACTAAAGAGAATTTGTTGAGTGCATTTAGTGGCGAAAGTCAAGCAAGAAATAAATATGATTATTTTGCTAAAGTTGCTAGAAAAGAAGGTTATTTGTATATTGCAAAAATATTTGAAGAAACTGCATTAAATGAAATGCAACATGCAAAAGATGAATATAAATTATTAGAAGGTTTGGGTAATACTATTGATTGTTTAAAAAAAGCTATTGATGGCGAAAATTATGAAGTAAATGAAATGTACCCTGAATTTGCAAGAATTGCTAAAGAAGAGGGTAATTTAGAGGCATATAATTTATTTAATCAAATTGCAAAAGTAGAAAAAGAACATGAAGCAAGATATAGAAAGTTATTAGAATTGGTTGAACAAGGTAAAGTATATAAAAGAGATAATTCAATAAGGTGGAAATGTTCTAAATGTGGGTATATTCATGAAGGTACCGAACCACCTATAAAATGCCCTTCTTGTAAACATGAAAAAGAATATTATGAACCAGAATGTATGGATTTTTAAAAAATACATGTTATTTATTTAAAGGAAAACTATATATAGTGGGATAAATCATAATATATTATTAGATTTACGAGGTGATGATTGATGAGTATAAATAATTCAAATAATAGAAGGGGTCAAGTTCATCACTTTGGAGACAATATATAAAGTATCATTGGATAGTAAATCTAGACTAGTTTTACCTTTAGAAATACGCGATTCTTTGGGCTTAGATAAAAATAATAAGCAATTAATTCTAAAGCTTTTTAAGGATAACGATTCATTATTATTAAAGTTAGAGAAGTCAGATTTATCTATTGGTAAGTTAGTTTCTAAAAATTGTATGCTATTATAAAATTTGTGTTGGCACACAAACTTTGTCTGAAAGACGTGTTTCTTTTGGATAAATTTTAGATTTTTCTTTACAAAGAAAAGGATATAGTGTCTGAGGTAGTCTAGTGGTTAGGATAGAAGACTGTGGATCTTCTGACCCGGGTTCGAATCCCGGTCTCGGACCTTTTGTGGAATTGCAAATTCCACTCAAAGCCACGACTGTGGCTTTGGTAACATCTATTTTGGTAGGGCGGCAACCTTTTTCTAAAAGGGCTCGTTCGAATCCCGGTCTCGGACCTTTTGTGGAATTGCAAATTCCAAATCTTTTTTGATTCTTATTGTTTCGAGTGGCCATACTTGTTATAAGTGTGCACACTTATTTATAAATCTTTTGTGTCTTATATTACTAGGTGATTTTATGACTAATGTAACTTTTTCTTTACCCAATGAAACTTATGCTTTTATGAAAAAATATAATGAAGTTAAATGGAGTGTTGTTGTTCAAAAATCAATAAATCAATATATTGCAAAATTAGAGCAAGATGAAGATTTTTTAGAAAAATATTCTGTTAAAAAATTGTTTGAAGAAGGTGAAGAAGCGGATGCAATCTTTGATTTATAATTTTGGAGATATTTTTGTTGCAAAAAATCCATATTCTGATTTAGTTTCTAGTAAAACAAGACCTGTAATAATTATTAGTCCTAATAAGTATAATAATTTGTATCAAGATGTTGTAGTATTAAGTATAACTACTCAAGATAAAGATCTTAATATTTCTCAATTAATTTCAAATAATGATTTAGTTGATAAAAAATTAAAACAAATTAGTTTTATAAGAGTAGATAAACCAAATTCAATATCTAAACAAATATTAGAATATAAAATAACATCTTTAAAACCAGAAATATTAATTAAATTAAAGCAAAAAATAAAAGAATTCTATAATTTATGATTCGTATGTTAAAATATGTTTATCATGGTAGAATTTAAAAATCAAAAACAGAATAAGAATATAGATTCTAAAAACTTATTGATGAAAAACACAATGTTATATATTATTTTTATTAGAGAAACCTTTTTATAGTTTATCTATTTATTTAAGTATTATTCTTAGGAGGTATTTTAAAATGGCTAAGAAAGTTAATTGGGTAGCTGCATTGTTATTATCTATTTTTTTAGGTAGTTTTGGTGTAGATAGATTTTATATGGGTCAAGTAGGCTTAGGAATATTAAAATTAATCACTTTAGGTGGTTGTGGTATTTGGTCTTTAGTAGATATTATATTAATAGCTACAAAACATCAATATGAAGGTATTGAATGGGAATTTTAAGGTGTTAAAATAACATCTTTCTTTTCTTCTTTTTTTTCTTTTTTTAAGAAAATTTGGGAAACGTTTTTAGATTTTCTAACATTATCAAATAGAAAATATAGGTTAATTGTTTTTTCAATAATAATTTTATTATTAGTAATTATTCCAGTATCAACATTAGAAAAGAGTCCAACTATAAGTATAAATTATTTGCTCTTTAAACCATTTGAAGGTAAATGTGTTAACATTTTACAACACGATTATTGCGATTACCCTAGTAAAGGAATAACAAGAGGAGTTTCATCTATATTGCATTTAGAATTTGAGCAAGCATATAATTACAATCCAATTTCGTTTTTGGTTTTATTAATTTTGTTTGGAATTATAATTTGGGATATTTTTTATTTAATATGTTCTTCTAAGAAATATTCAACTGCTTTTGGATAAACTTCCCAAGACCAAACACCTTTCATTGCAGCAATATTAATTTTCTTTTCATTTTCTTTAAAATATGTTTTGCCAAATTTATTTTCAATAGTGTTTAACATTTCATTATATTTTTTTAACCCAAATATATATCCTACTTTAGTCCAGGTTTGTAAAAATCTATTCTTTGAATCGTTTTTGAACCAATCTGCCCAATAATAATTTTTAGTTATTTTTAATATCTCATTATATCCATTAAATCCTTTTTCTTTTTGTTCTCTATCTTTAGTTAATCCAAAATATAATGACTCTATTCTAAATTGTGTTTTTAATTCAGTATTTAATTTAGAATATTCTATATCAAAATTATTTAATTCTAATTCTTTATATTTATTTTTTAAAAAATCAAATGCTTCGTTTTCTCTATAAGTTGCAATGCCTTCTGTTACAGGCATTTGTGAAAATAATCTAAAATCACTAGTTAATTGTAATGTTTTAGGTAGATCTCTAGAATATATTTGATGTGCTCCATGCCCTAATAGTTCATGGAAACCTACGCAATATGCATTAATTGGTTTAATTAATATTTTTTTGTTTTGTAAAATATGATAAAAACCATATGATCCTAAATTCAATATTTTTTTGTCAGCTTGCCAATAACTCATTTCTGTATTTGTTTCTTTAGGGGGTAATAAAAATATGTTATAATCAAAATTTTTAGGCAAATATTTTTTTTTGATTCCATATGTTAAAATATCTTTTTTTATTTTTGGTAAAATATTTTTAGTTAATTCTTTTGCATCATCAGTAAATCTGTTTATCTTAATTTTATTAACTTCTCGTTCCATTTCAGAATATTTCCATTTTTTTTCATAGGGTACATTTTTCATATGGTATTCTAAATATTTAAATGAACCTTTACCCATTGTACTATCTAACATTTTTTTTACAGTATAAGGAGAATCTTTGTTTGTAAAAAAATCAATTATTATATCATTTATTTTTAAGTTAGATAAAATATTTTCTAAATATAATTCTTCAAAATAATTTTTAGAATTTGAATCATTAACTTTATTTTTTATTTCTTTTAGTTTTTTAGTATATAATTCTTTTACATATAAATTGCTTTTATTATTTAATAGTGTGGATATTAATATATAAAAATCATATATATCCAAATCTAATTTTTGTAATTCTTTACTTAACATAAAATCATCTCTTAAATGCACTTGCTGTTTTACCAGCATCCCATGTTGTTCTGGGTCTTATCTTAACCATCCAAAGTTTTTCTGAATTATCATCTAGGATTAAAGCATAACCTTTTGCTCTTGGCAATGTAGCATAATATTTATCCATATCTTCATTTAGGTAGCTAGGACGTAAAGCACCAACAGAATCAATATCCATTTTTGCAGTTAATCGCATACTAATAAATAAATCACATTGAGAAATTGCATCTGGATGTAATCTTTCGGGTCTTTGTGTTGCCAATAATAAAGATAAACCGGGTTGTCTTCCTACTCTAACCCATTCTAATAAAACATCTAATGCCATAGAATTTCTATCTTTTGGCATGAACATGTGTGCTTCATCAATTAGCATCCAAACCATTGGTAAATCAGCTTGTTTATCTTCTCCTGCAATCAATAATATTTCTTCTTTTTTTCTTTCTAATTCTCTTTGTTCAAACAATCTTTTTCCTAATATTGCAACTATAATTTCTCTAACATTTTCCATTCCCAAAACTTGACCATAAGTTGAAACATCTACAACAGTAATTGCTCCTGGTTTGGCAATATCTGTAATATTTGAACCATCTTTGAAAAATATTCCCCAAGAATCAGCAACTTTAAATCTATTTTTTAAATTTGCTCTATCTTTTAAATCATAATTTTCTAATGAATCTATAATACTATAAATTTCAGGTAAACCATAATAAGTATTAAATGTTGCTCTTGCCTTTTCAATTGTTTCTAATAAAATTGCAGATTCAATTTCTGACCAAGATAAATGGAACATAGATAGCCATTCAGTAGAATCAATATCTGCTAATTTTAAACTAAATGCAGCATCTACAGGCAATTTATTTTTTTCATAAAAATCTAGTTTTCCTGCAGGTACTAAAACTCTAAAATTATTTAATCCTTGAGGTTCTAAACCCCAATCATATAATGAATCTGATTCTTCTCTATTTGGTAATTTCATTGACCAAAATATCCCAACAGTATCAATTACAATAATTGCCATTTTATTTCTTATATCTGGAGGTAATTGATTAAATCCTTCTAAGAATACAGACATAGTATAACTATTATGGACTATTATATCATTTGCAATAAAGTTGTGATGTTTAGGAACAACGATGTCGTATACTTTCTCAGTTTTATTTATTAACTCTATTTTTACTATTTCATCCCAAAAGATATCACTTTTTGCTAAATTCATTAAATAATCTGATTTTTCTAATTTTGCAATTTTTTCTAATTTAGATCTTCCGATAGAGTATCTTTTTAACTCTCTTGCACTTTTAGGGATTTTGTAATTTAGTATTTTTCCAATTTTTGTCCAAGATGATTTAAATTCATAATTATTCCAAAGTTCTTTTGGGATTGTATCAATATTAGTATTAAATTTTAATTTCTTCGCAATAGTTAATGCTGATTTTGCTTTTTTTTCTTTTTCTCCAAAGAATCCGATTTCTTCAATAAATGTTTTTACAAATTCACCAGAAATTACTAATTCATAGGCTTTGAATAATTTTCCTTTATAATTAATATTTTTATTCTTAGAAATGGATATAATTCCAAATCTTAAAAGTAAACTTTGAACTTGTTTAATTAATTTTTCTGAAGCTGAGCAATAATCTATTCTATAGAATTCGCTATGTTTATAGATTGAACCATCACAACTAAATAATCTATTTAAAAATAAAGATAATTCTTCTTTAGGTAATTTGTATATTATTTCAGGAATTTCTTTTTCTTTTGCCAATTTATCAAAAGCACTAATTTCTTTTAGCCATTTTTTCAAGCTGTTTTGAGGCGTGAATTCAATTCCTTTACTGAATAAATTGCCTGTTCTACAATTAATTAATATTTCTCTTTTATAATTGTTATTAATAGTTCTTAATGTTACGCCCATTGGTTTTGTGCAAAGATTCTTATCAAATTTACAAACACATTTCTTATAATCTTCAATTATTTTTTCATCTGTATTTGTAAACCACACATTATTGTTCATCGTGTGTCCTTCAGCTATCAAATATGCTAAAAGTTTTGTTTTACAATTATCTAATTTGGTTTTCCCAAAGAAAGATATTCTTCTAGGAGTTGCAATTCTTGAGCCGTTCTTTAATTTTTGAGCTTCTTGCCACCCATTAATAGTATATAAAGGGTGTTCAGGAGTTAATTCAATTTCTTTACCAGTTCTTAATTTTAGTTTAAGTATTTTATTTACTGTTCTTTCGTAAAACTCAGTTTTATTTGATTTTTCTAAATTTAAATTAGTATTTAAAGCAATTATTTTTCGCTTATCTTTGGTCAAATCCTTAATTTTACAAACAAGTCCATCTTCTAATTGTATTTCAGTATTTCCGGTTAGGCATTTTCCTCCACCTCTTTTTCCACAAATCAATACAACGTGTGGTCGAGCTAAGTCAACAATAATTTTTCTACCTAATACTGGGTTTTCACCAGAACTCATTACAACTTTGCCTAAAAAACCAGTTCCTTTTTTGCCATATTTTTTAATATCGCTTTCTGTTCTTCCTATAATTACTTCTTCTGTGCTTAATTCAAATGACATATTATACAAATGTTAATTAAATATATATAGTTTTTGTTATATTTAATTTAATTTAAATAAATAAATTTATAAATAAGTTTATTATTTATAATTTAGTGATATATTATGGGTAATGAAGTAGGTTTATTTTTAATAGGATTGGGTGTGGGAACATATATTCCTTTATTGCCTCCACCATTAAATGTTATTCAACCATATTTAGGGTTGGTAGTAATATTAATTGGTGTATTAATAATGGTTAAGAAGTAATTAAATAGAATAATTAAAAGCTTTTAAAAATTTCAACAATCTTGAAATTTTTGCATGTAATCTACCAGTTAATAATCTATGATTTAAGCTATATTTAATTAAAGTATCTAATGAACTAGCTGTTAAAATAAGTGATTTATATCGATTATTATGAGAATTAAGATTATTTTCATAATTTTTTTTTATTTCGTTAAATTTAGAATCTCTAACTAAATCTTCAATAATTTTATAGAAAGTGTATTCTATAGTTCCTTTTTTAGGTAAAATTTTACTAAAATTTGGTTTTAAGTTATCTATAGCATCAGATAATTCTCGTCTTTCATAATCATCTGCAATTCTTAATTGTGATCTCATATTAATTTTTGATTGTTCAACATTTTTTATTTCTGCATCAATAGCAGTTAAAATATTTAATGCTTTTTGAAAAGCAATATAAGTTTCTGAAATTTCTTTTGGTCTTAACAAATCTTGTCTTTTTTTAAGTTTCGCTGCAGTTTCTTCTTCAAATATTTTTCTTTCTTTTAATTTTTTTGCAGCTAAACCTTCAAAATCTGTACGTTTTATTGTAGGGTGGTTTTTACTAAATAAATTTAATTGTTCAGGTTTTTTAATTTTAGGCATAATATATATAGATACTAATAGTTTATATTTTTAATTGTCTTATTTTATATATTAGAGGTGAATATATGAAGTTAATGTATTGGAATATTATTTTAATAAGTTTAATTGTTTTAGCAATTATTGGAACATCTTATGTTTTTTTTAAAGACAATCCTATCGATTTGAATTTGCCAGAATATGAATATGTTGATTATAATGATAGAGTAACTGTAGATTATGAATTGATTGTAGATAATGAATTAATTGAAACTACTTTTAATGATGATACAAACTTAAGTTTTGTAGTTGGTTCGGGAAAAGTAATAAAAGGTTTTGATTTAGGGGTTTTGGGATTAAGTGAAAATGCAGAAACCACATTAATTATAGACCCAGAAAATGCATATGGGTTGGCATCTGAATATCCTTTTAAATCTCAAGAAGATTTGAATTTGATTATGGATGCATTAAAAGAACAACTTGGTTCGGACGTAAATATTGCAAATATGAGAAATGCTACATTTTACAATCTTTATGGCCAGAAATGTATTTTTGAAGATTATAATTTAGAACAAAATGTTCAATATTTTGGTTGTCAACATCAATTAGCGGGTCAAACATTGAATTTTAAAATTCAAGTTTTAAATATAGAAAAAGCTGGAGATTATTTAGAAAGTGATTAAATGTTTAAAGTAATTTTATTTGATTTGGATAATACTCTAATGGATTTTGCTTTGCGTAAAAATAGAGCTGTGGGTGCAGCGATAAAAGCTATGCAAGAATCAGGGTTAAATCTAGATTATAAAATTGCAGAAAAAGAAATATATAAATTATATGATAAATTTGGAATAGAAAATCATAGTGTTTTTGAAAAATTTTTGGAAAAAAGAAAACTATCTAAAGATTATATATTATTAGCAAAGGCAGTAAATGCTTACATTATGGCCAAATATTCTGAAACAAGAACTTATCCAGAAGTGAAAAGTATATTTTTAAAATTTATAAAAAAAGGAATAAAATTAGGGATAGTTAGTGATGCGCCAAGATTTCAAGCTTATACTCGATTGGTAGAATTAGGTTTAGAAGATTTTTTTGATATTATATTAACTTTTGATGATATATGTGCATTAAAAGATACTACAAAACCTTTTGAGAAAGCTTTGAGTTTGTTAAAGGTTCCTGCAAAGAAGGTATTATTTGTGGGAGATAGACCCGATAGAGACGTATTAAATGCACGAAAAGTAGGTATGAAAACCGCTTTTGCAGCTTATGGTTATTATGGTGGAATAGTTCCTAGAAAAGTATCAAAAAAAGAATTAAATGCAGTAAATAGAGAATATAAGCCAGATTATATTTTAAATAAATTTAATGATATCTTAAAGGTGATTAATTGAAAAAATATTTTACAACTCCAATATATTATGTTAATGATAAACCGCATATAGGACATGCGTTTACAACTATCTGTGCAGATTATTTAGCAAGATTTTATCGATCTTTAGGACAAGAGGTTTATTTTTTAACTGGAACTGATGAACATGGTAAAAAAATTTCTGATGCGGCATTAAAAGCAAATATGTCGGAAAAAGAATTTTGTGATTCAATAGTTATACATTTTAAAGATGCTTTAAAAATAGTAAATGCATCAAATGATAATTTTATTAGAACAACTGATAAAAAACATGAGGAATATGTTAAAGATGTTTTTCAAAAATTATACGATCAAGGAGATTTATACAAAGGAAAATATTCTGGTAAATATTGTGTTGGTTGTGAAAGATATTATGGGGATGATGAATTAATTGATGGTTGTTGTCCAGATCATAAAACAAAAGCAATTGATATGGAAGAAGAAACGTATTTTTTTAAGTTATCAAAATATGAAAATCAATTAAAAAAATTATTTGAAAGTGATTTTATTTATCCCAAAAAATTTAAAAATGAAATTTTGACAAGAATTAATTTGGGTTTAAAAGATGTTTCTGTTTCTAGAACTAATTTTTCTTGGGGTGTTGAATTACCTTTTGATAAAAAACATGTAATTTATGTTTGGTTTGATGCTTTATTAAATTATTTATCAGGCTTAGAAGATAAAAATTATTGGCCTGCAACTCATTTATTAGGAAAAGATATTTTATGGTTTCACGTAGTTTATTGGCCCGCAATATTATTGGCTTTGGGTAAAAAAATTCCAAAATTTTTTGTTCATGGTTGGTGGACTGTTGATGGTCAGAAAATGTCTAAAAGTTTAGGAAATGTAGTTTCAATTGATACTTTATCTAAATATGGTATAGATATTTCTAGATATTATTTAATTAAACAAATGCCTTGTGGAGAGGATGCTGATTTTAATACAAATTATTTTGAAGAAAGATATTTAGAATTAGCAAATAATTTAGGAAATTTAATTAATAGAGTTGCAATTATTTCTCAAAAAAATGAATTAGATTTAACTAAAGATTATGAATTAGATAAAGAAATTTTAGAGAATACTGAATTAACTATAAATAAAGTAATTGTTGATTTAGAGATTTTTAAATTGCAAGATTCTTTAAATGATATTATGGCTTATTCACAATTCTTGAATAGATATATTAATGATTATGAACCTTGGAAATTAGTTAAAGAAGATAGAGAAAAAACATCAAAAGTATTATTTAATTTAGTTCAGGGAATTAATATTTTGACTTTGCTTTTAGAACCATGTATGCCTTCTAAAATGCAAGAAGCAAGAGATATTTTTGGATTCAAGAGTAAAACTTTATTTGAAGCATATACAAAGAATAAATCTTTAACTTTGGAAAATCCTTCTAGAATAGAGCCAAAGATTTTATTCCCTAAAATAGAAAAGTTTGAGTTTTGATCATTATGCAAATAAAAATTAAAAGAATTGATAACACATTACCAATGCCTAAATATCATACTGAAGGTTCTGTTGGATTTGATTTGTATTGTAGAGAGAGTATAGAAATACCTCCAAAAGAATTTAGGTATATTGCTCAAAATTTAATTATTGAGACGCCAAAAGGATATGCTTTATTGTGGATTGCTAGAAGCGGAATGCATAAACGAGGTTTAATGTTGTTAAATGGGATTGGATTATTCGATCAAGATTTTTCAGGCCCAGAAGATGAAGGTAAAGCAATATTATATAATTTCACAGATCAAGTTGTTAAAGTTGATAAAGGGGATCGTTTAGTACAATGTGTATTTGTTAATTGTGCAATTGTTGATTTTGAAGAAGTAGATGTAATTTCTGAAAAAACAAGAGGCGGTTTAGGTTCTACAGGATTAAAATAGCCTTTAAAAACATTTTCTATTTCTTTTATAAATGCAAACAATTACTAATTTACAACAATTAAAAGAAGAATATAATTCTAATTCTGAAATGTTGTCTAATTTAGGATATATGGATATTGAAACTACTGGATTAAGTCCTGAATATAATGATGTTACTTTAATTGGTTTGCATTCTTTAGATGCTACTAGTATTTATATTGATAAGCATAATCATAATAAAGCTAAAAATGATATTGATGCTTGCAAGTATTTAGTTACTTTTAATGGCAATAGATTTGATATTCCTTTTATAGATAAGCATTATGGTTTAAATCAAGAATTTAAGTCAATTGATTTAATGTATTTATTTTGGCAATTAGGTTATAAAGGTGGTTTGAAGAAAATAGAAACTAATTTAGGACTATCTAGAGCTGAAGAAGTTGTTGGTATGAAAGGTAAAGATGCAGTTACTCTTTGGCACAAATACAAACAAGGTTGTAAAGATTCTTTAAATAAATTAGTAAAATATAATTTTGAAGATATTGTTAATCTAGAAGTTTTATTTAATTTTGCTTTGCAAAAATCTTTTGGCAATAATGTGCCATTAGAAATATTAAGACAAAACCAATTAAACATAACAAAAAGAATTAAAGAAAAAGATTCTCTTTATGTTTGGGATTGAATGTAATTTTCATCCATTAATATGTAAAAATTGTCTTTTATTTTGTATCTATCACAACCATAAATTTCTAAAAATTCTAAAGTGTTTTTATTTTGATCAATTAATGTATTAATTTGTTCATAGGGGTCTAATTCTAAATTAAATCCATAAATTTCTTTTGTTTTTAACATATAAGAATATTTATTAGGGTATTTTACGATACTTATTGATAAATCATTTTGTGTTTGTAGCATCATTTGACAATTATCATATTTTGTTAATTTTGCATTTCTTAATATTGGTTCAAATGAATTATTATATTCTGTTTTGTTTAATATTGAAAATATTGTGGGAATTAAATCAACTTCGCTAAATCTTTTTTCAAGAATTTTTCCATTTTTAATATAATTAGAATTGTTTTTTGGTATAAACACCAAAGAGGTTTTGAAATTATCTTCATAATGACCTACTTCGTTTATTGTATTTGCATTTATGCCAATTGGCCAACTATGATCTCCCAAAATAAATAAATGTGAATTGTTAGAATTATTTGTATATTTTTTATAATAGTCATAAAATTCTTTTAAAGCTGAATCTTGATTGTATAATGAATTGGCATATTCTTCATTAAAATCTTTTGGTTCTGAATAAACCAAATAATTAAAATCATTTTCAGTAAATGGGTAATGATGGGAAGATACTTCAATATATATAAATAATTTATTCTGATCTTTGTAATTTTGGTTTAAATATTCAAAAATTCTTTTGTAAAATATTTTGTCATCGTAACCCCAAGGATATTTTAGATCTTTGTCGCTCATAATATCTTCATAATGAATTTCTTGAAAACCAATATTATTAAAAAAATCTCCCGTATTAGTAAAATCTAATGTGTCTGATCGGAAAACTATTGTTTTATATCCACTTTCTTTTAATAATTGTGGCAAACATTTGTTTTGTATATCTTTAGGATAATATGAATATGCTTGTTTAAAATTTCCATTTATGCCACATAAAATGTTTGCTTGTGCTCTATTTGTTCTTATACTATTACCATAAAAATTTTTTAATAATATCCCATCTTTAGAAATATCTAACATATTAGGCGTAATGGTTTCATTTACCATTAAAGAATTTAGAGATTCCAATTGCAACATAATTATATTTTCATTAGAATTTGTGTTAAAATCATTTTTTGGAAAAAAAACAATTTGATTATTTCTATATAATTCATCTTCAAGATTGTTTTTTAAATTTGAAAATATTAGTTCTCCATTCAATAAGATAGTTATAATTGTAATTATTACTATTATAAATATAAATATAAGATTTTTAGGTTCTTTAAATTTAGATTTTGGTTTAAACACTTTGTTGTAAGTATAGATAAATAGTATTACAAAAATAGGAATTATTATAATATATATTTTAAGTATTCCTAATAATCCATGTAAAATGTCAAAAATATTTTGTTGAAACTCTTGTAAATAGTTTATTGGTTTTAATGTAAATAGTATGTGTGTTAAAGAAACATATGTTGCTAAATAATAAATTATAAAAATACTTTTAATAATTTGAATAATAGTTTTGTTTTTTATAAAATAAATATTAAATAAATTTAACAAATATAATATATTAAATACAAAAATATTTCTTAAAAACAAAGTAAAATCAGGTTTTAAATAAAGTTTTATAATGATTAAAGGAATAATTACTAAAACAATGTAAAATAAATAAAATCCGTAATTTTCTTTAAGATGTTTTTTAATGTTAAAATTCATTTTATCCCTATTTTTGGTTTTTATTAAATAATGACCCGGACGGGATTCGAACCCGCGACGGTTAGATTAAGAGTCTAATGCTCTACCAGGCTGAGCTACCAGGCCAACTATATTCCTTTTAAACAAAATGTATAAGATTAAAATTGCAAGAATTTAAATATTGTACAAAATGTCATAACCTCAGGTTATGATACAAGGTCTGAAGTGCACTCCAAAACTTATATTTTGTTTGTGTGCAACACAAAAATAAAGTTACAAATGACTTTATATCTTTACTTTTTTGAAACGCTGGAAGAGGGACTTGAACCCTCGCCTCCTTTCGGAGATTAGATTAGCAGTCTAACGCGTTAACCACTCCGCCATCCCAGCAACTAGATCCCTTTTATACAAAAGGTCTTCAGGCTACCCCAAAACTTATATTGTGTTTGTGTACCAACACAAAAAGCGTCCCGTGCAGGATTCGAACCTGCGACCTCTCGATTAACAGTCGAACGCACCACCGCTGTGCTAACGGGACTTATAGGTATAATATTCTATTTGTAGTTATATTTATAAAGTATTCTTTAAATCCCTAAAAATAACGATAATCTTATAAAGAAAAAGAATCATAATATATTGAAGGCTAGACCGGGGGGTTAGTGGTCCCCTATACAAACAATCCACTTACGTTTGGGTCAAGAAGTGTTGGGGCGGTTAAAAGGTAATTATTGCCTCAAAAATTTATGTTGAGAATTAGACCTCAAATATTGCATTTATAATGAACCCGCCAGACTAGGAATAGAGCAACGGTAACTATTCTTGTAATAGTTTGTGGCCACCTAATTCGAGTAAGTTTTTGAATAAGTAATAGTTGTCCTTGATGCTCACCCAGCAAAGCCTTCTTTTAATATTCACGAATTAAATTAACAAATAAATTTATTCAAATAATAAACTCAATTTTTACTAATTCCTTTACTAACAAAGTTAGCAATTTATCAAAATTTTAATATTTGTGCTTCATATTAAACATAATGCCATTTGAGAGCTTCAAAATACTGATACATAATTTGCAGGTAAAACCCTGATTATACATATCTAGAACTTTAAAGGTAACATTTATAAATGATTCTTCGATAATCTATATAAATTATTTTTGTTGGAGGGAGCAAAATGAAGTCTATGGTAAAAGATGTTACTAGAACAGAGACTAAAATGGTTGGAGAATCTGATGTTTCTGATTTTGGTGTACCTAAAATTATGGTTTTAGGATGTGGTGGAGCTGGTTGTAACAGTATCTCAAGAATATCTGAAATGGGAGTTTCTGGAGCACAATTAGTTGCAGTTAACACAGATAAACAACAATTAGCTGTTTTAAGTGATGATATTGTAAAAATATTAATTGGAAAATCAGTTACTAGAGGTTTAGGAGCTGGTGGATACCCTGAAGTTGGTGCTAAAGCTGCTGAAGTTTCAAAGTCTGCTTTGGAAGAAGTTTTAAGAGGAGTAGATATGTTGTTCTTAACTACTGGTTTAGGTGGTGGAACTGGAACTGGAGCATCTCCTGTAGTTGCTGATATTGCAAAACAACAAGGTGCAATTGTAATTTCAATTGTAACTTATCCGTTTAGAATGGAACGAGCAAGAATAGTTAAAGCTGAAGAAGGATTATTAAAATTAAAACAATATTCTGATACTGTTGTTGTAATTGATAACAATAGATTAGTTGAATTGGTTCCTAACTTACCAATCCAAGATGCTTTTAGAGTTGCTGATGAAGTAATTTCAAGAACAGTTTCTGGAATAACTGAAACTATTACTCAACCTTCATTGATTAACTTAGATTACGCAGATGTAAGATCTATTATGACAAATAAAGGATTATCTGTAATCGCAGTTGGTGAAGGAAAAGGTGTAGATAGAGTTAAAGAAGTAACTAGTGATACTTTGAAGAACTCTTTGTTAGATGTTGATATAGCTGGTGCAAATGGTGCTTTAATACACATAACTGGTGGTCAAGATTTAACTTTAGGTGAAGCAAACGGTATTGGAGAATTATTAACTGAAAATTTAGATCCTAAAGCAATTGTAATTTGGGGTGCAAGAGTAGATCCAACTTTCGATAACAAAATCGAAGTAATTGCTATTTTCACTGGAGTTAGAAGTCCATTCATTAAAACAGATGATGATAGACCTAGCTCAAAACACGATGACTTAGATTTAGATTATTTGTAAATCTAAGTTAGGGGTTCGCCCCATTCTTTTTTTATTTTTAAAAATTTTATTAACCCCATAATGTTTTTTGAGATTTCTTTTCTGTTATTATTTTATCTAATGCCGTTATTGTATTTGTAACTCGATCTTCATTGAATTCATATTTTTCTATTAAAAGTTTTTTAATTTTTTCAAAATTTGGCTTTTCAAACTTTTTTAAATCAATATTTTTAATTTTAGGTTCCCAGAAAATATTGAATACATCTTTATAATTAAAATTA
Organism: uncultured archaeon; assembly: GCA_964595665.1. Classification (GTDB taxonomy): domain Archaea; phylum Iainarchaeota; class Iainarchaeia; order Iainarchaeales; family 0-14-0-20-30-16; genus 0-14-0-20-30-16. Next base: position 67,050 of record CAZQQS010000001.1, read on the forward strand.
GGTTTATAATTTAATTTTTCAAATATTTCCTCTAAAGAATTATATTCAGAAACTAATTTAATTGCTGTTTTAGGGCCCACTTTAGGAATCTTTTCATTGAAATCTGTTCCAATTAACATTCCTAACCAAATTAGTTTTTCTCTAGTTAAATTTAGCTTGGCTAAATTTTGTTGAAGGTTAATTCTTTCAGGTTTAACTTGTAAATAATAATCTTTACCAGGAGCTTTTTTCTTTCCAGATATTCCTATATTTCTATAAAGATCTTTTCCTCCAAGTAATAGAACATCATAATCTTGTGAAATAATTCCATCAATTTTTCCCTCAATATTCATTACACTTAATTGAGCTTCACCATCATGTATTGCTTCAAAGTATTGAATATTAAATGCATCTAATAATTCTTTTGTATCTTCAATCATTTCAGAAGTTATTCGTGCTGTTCTTTTCATTAAATGTGCTGCATCTTTATGTTCGCCAGCTAATTTTTTAGCTTCAATATTTTTTTCAATTTCAATCTTCAAATCATGTCTTTTCTCTTGAGTTTCTTTTTTTAACTCTAATGCCTTACCATCAAAAACAAAAACTAAGTTAATGTTTTGTTCCAATAATTTAGTCATTCGATAAAATAATCCTATAATATGAGAAGTAACTCGCCCTTTAGAATTAGTTAAATATTCGCCATTTAAGTCTCGAATAGTAGTTAGGAATTGGTAAATAATGTTAAATCCATCAACTCCTAAAGTCTTATTGCTTAAAGAATCTAGAGTAATTTCTTCCTTTTCTAATAACTCGCCTATTGGTGTTCCCATGTTATCACTTATATAATAATATAAGTAATATTTAATAAACTGTTTATTTATCAAAAAACATATAAACATTATAGTAATCTTTTATTATGCTTACCAATTATAGTATAAAATATCCCAAATTATTGCTGTTTATAATTGCTTTATTTATAGGATTTATTGTTTTTTATGAAGGTTTACATTATGAACCATTACATAATTTTATTGTATCTTTAGGTTATTTTGGTACTTTTATTGGTGGTTTATTTTATGCATATGGTTTTACTGCACCCCCAGCAACTGCTGTTTTATTAGTTTTAGCTAAAGAACAATATTTGATTTTATCTGTTTTAATTGGTGGTTTAGGCGCAGTAATTAGTGATTTTTTAATATTTAAGTTTGTTAGATTTTCATTTAATGATGAAATAAATAGATTAAAAAAAGAAACTTTAATTAGAAAAATTGAGAAAATGGAAAAGAAATTTTTTGGTAGATTATATGAATATATATTTCCAACATTTGCGGGGTTTTTAATTGCTTCACCTTTACCTACTGAAATAGGGGTAAGTATGATGGCATCTATAGAAAAATTATCTACAAAACGATTTCTAATAATTGCTTATTTGTTGCATAGTTTAGGTATTGCAATAATTTTAACAATTGGAGTTTTAATCTAAGTATTTATTTTGCTTTTTTAAAAATTAATCTTTGTATAAATAAAGTTAACCATAAAGTTGCATTAAGTGTTGCAACTATTTTAAAAAAGGAAAGTATTTTAAATAAATAATTTATATAATTATATATGGTTAAGACCAATTTTATAAAAAAACATTATACTGAAGAATATAATGAAGATATAAGGTTTGAAAAAGATAATATGCATAAGGCAGAATTCATTCTTACATATGAAACTATTTTTAAATATTTAAAACCTAAAATGAAAATTCTTGAATTAGGCGCAGGAACTGGGGCATATTCTTTAAGATTAGCAAAAGAAGGATATGATGTTACTGCCGTGGATTTGGTTAATAAAAATTTGGATGTATTAAAGTCGAAAATTAAAAAAAATATGAATATAAAGCCTATTTTGGGTGATGCAACAAATCTCAGTTTTTTAAAAAATGAGAACTTTGATTTAGTTTTATGCTTGGGACCAATGTACCATTTAAATCAAAAGGACAGGTTTAAATGTTTAAATGAAAGTATCAAGGTATGTAAAAAAAATGGGATTCTTATTTTTGCATTTATTTCAAATTATTTATCTCTTGTAGATAAATTTAGAAAAAATGATTTGGTGAAGAATAAAAATAAATTTGATTTTAATTTTCGTATAAAAGATGATGTTTTTAGTTTAGTTACTATTCCAGAAATTGAAAATTTATTTCTCAAATCTAATCTTAAAAAAATAGAAATGATATCTCCTGATGGAGTATCTAGGTTACTTAGAGATGAAATAAATAAATTTAATAAGAATGAATTGGACTTGTGGTTAAAATATTTAAGAAAAACAGCTAATGATCCATATTTAATAGGTTATGGAGAACATATTTTATATATTGCAAAGAAATAAACTATAGATTGGCAACTTAAACCTAAATTTATTGCGAGATTATATGAATTAAATTATTACATAATAAAGTAAACATATTAAAAACATTTAGTATATGTAGTTTAATAAAATTGTGCAAAGAATTAAAAACAATAGTTAACTTTATATTCTACTAAGTATAATATTTTAATGAGAAAAGATACATTAATTGTAGATTGGTTATTAGTAATTGTTTTTGTTATTATGATTTTGTCAAGATTTATTATAATCCCATTTGCTAAAATAATACAACCTATTTTTCTGGGTTTAATTTTAATACATGTTATTCAACATTGGAGATATTTTTATTCTTCAATTAAAAAAATATCTAGAAAATAAGATATTAAAATTTTTTAACTAATTCTTCCAAGAGTTTAATTCGAATTCAACTTTTTTTTGCCAGGAATTAATTGTATCTAATACTATTTGGGAAATGAAATTTTTGTTCTTTATTTCATAATAATAAATATAACCCCCATTAGAAAGGTTCTTTTGTATTCTTACAATAATATTTTTCTCAAAAAGCTTTTTTAAAGATTTTTGGATTGTTGTAATATCTAAATGCATTTTATTTGCTACATCTAAACTAGTATATCTTTTATCTTGATTTTTTATGAAAAATTCAAAAACTCTAAACTCAGCTTTGGTTAACCCTAAAGAACATTTTAATATATCTTTTAAATCAAATTGTTTACATGCAAAATCAATCATAAATATATTTAATGCTAAAAACTTATAAGTATTGCTATTTTATAGAAGTATTCTTCAGTACTTAGAATTCTTTAAAAATCTTTAAGTACAATATTATAAAGTACTGATATAAATTGGAGGTATTATAATGTCATTAGTTTATTTAAATGAGGAAAATTTTCAAAAAGAAGTTGTAGAATCAAATATTCCCGTAATAATTGATTTTTACGCAGATTGGTGTGGTCCATGTAGAATGATGGCTCCTGTATTTGAGGAATTAAGTGCTGAATATGAAGGTAAATTAAAGTTTACAAAATTAAATACAGATGCGAATCAAAATTTAGCTATGAAATACGATATTTCAGGAATACCCGCATTAATAATTGCAAAAAATGGAAAAGAAATAGATCGAATTGTGGGGTTTGCACCAAAACCGATGATGAAACAACAAATTGATAATATATTGAAGAATGCTTAAATTATCGAAAATTATTTATAGCTTTAAGATATATTATAGTTGGTGATTTTATGAAAAATATTATTTTATCGATCGTTTTGTCTATTCTTTTATTATCTTTTGCGTTTGCTCAACAGGAAATGCAAGAACAAGGTACTGGTTTAGGAGTAGAAAATCAAACATCAAATATTAATTATGTAATACAAGAGAAAAATACTAATGAACCTATGCAAATTGAAAATATTATAACTGAAACTGGGGAACAATTACAAATTAAATTGAAAGATAAAAATCAACTAGAATTAAAAGTTGGAAATATAATTGCAAATACAACTATGGCTTTAACACAAGAACAAACTCAATTAGGTAGAAAACTAAAAGTTCAATTAAGTAATGGTACAAATGCTGAAGTAAAAGTTATGCCTGATGAAGCCTCTGAAAGAGCTTTAGAAAGATTGCAATTAAAAGTTTGTTCTGAGGATAATAATTGTTCTATTGAATTAAAAGAAGTTGGCAATAAAAACCAATTAAGATTAGCATATGAAATTCAAGTTGAAAAACAATCAAAAGTTTTAGGTTTATTTAAAGCTCAAATGCAAGTTCAAGCGCAAGTAGATGCTGAAACTGGAGAAGTAATAAGTTCAAAAAAACCTTGGTGGGCTTTTTTAGCAACTGAAAATCAAGAAGCAGTAGAAGAAGATTTAGTTTGTTGTAAGGCATATGGTTTTGGATCTTATATGGAAAAAGTAAACATAGAATATAATTTTATGAAAAAAGAAGACTGTTCAGTTCCAGAAGATCTTGTTGGTGGAAACAAAGAAATAGTTGACAATAGTTTTTGTGAAGTTTCTATAGAAGAGTAATCTTACTCTTCCTTTTTTATTTAACCGAACTTATTTAAAATAGTTAGAATATTATATATTATGAAGAACATTTCTAAAAAGTTAATATTTTGGATTCCTCGAATCTTAGCAATTTTATTTATTTTATTTTTAGCTTTGTTTTCACTAGATGTTTTTTCAATGAATTTGGATTTTTGGCAAACTATTTTAGCTTTATTAATTCATAATATACCTTCAATAGTATTAACAATATTATTAATTGTTTCTTGGAAATATGAACTAGTTGGGGGTATTACATTTATTTTAGCTGGTTTACTTTATATTGTTTTTATTTTAGCTACAGTTATTGAAAATGGTTTTGCATTTTATTATTGGGTTTGGGCTTTGCAAATATCGGGAATAGCTTTT
>CAZQQS010000002.1:0-53074 GCA_964595665.1 uncultured archaeon
ATATTCTCTGATTTTTTAGTTAATGCTTTTTCATCCATAATTAATCTCCTGTGCTTCCATAGCACCCCGGCCAATTATATAATTAGAACATATATATTTAAAAAAGAAAGAGCAAATAAGAATCTAAAAAATAATATCTATGCGCCTTTAAATGACACACGAAGTAAGATCTTTAAAGATAGGTAATAAAATTTTGATTTTTAAGAAAAAATTTTATTATGACCCCTGTGGGATTCGAACCCACGACACACGGGTTAAAAGCCCGTTGCTCTACCAGACTGAGCTAAGGGGCCACAAAAGGCCTTAAATAAAATCAGTTTATAATTATTACTTGTCATTAATATAATAACTTAAAATATATTTGCCTGCAAATATTTATAAAGGTTGCCCGTGATTTTATGTTTTTTCCTCAAGAATTTTTAAATAAGATGCAATTAATCTTAGGCGATAGCGAATTAGAAAACTTAAAAACTGCTTTAGATACGCATTTAAGAAAAAGTATTAGGATTAATACTTTAAGAGCCGATCCAAAAACAACTGTAAATAGTTTAGAAAAACAAGGATTTAAATTAGAAAAAATGCCTTGGTACGATTATGGGTATTTTATTTCAAATGAAGATAAAACAAAAAGAATAGGAAATACATTAGAACATTATTTAGGAAAAATCTATGTTCAAGAAACCTCTTCTATGCTTCCAGTAATTGCATTAGATCCTAAACCAGAAGAACATATCTTAGATATGTGTGCTGCACCCGGATCAAAAACATCACAAATTGCAATGCACATGAATAACTCTGGATTGATAGTTGCTAATGAACCTTTAATACAAAGAATAAAACCTTTACAAGAAAATTTAGATAGATCTGGATGTATTAATGCAATAATTACAAGAAACGATGGAAGAAAATTTGCAAACCATAAAGAATTATTTGATAAAGTTTTATTAGATGCACCTTGTTCAAGTGAAGGTACATTTCAAAAAGATATTCAATCAAGATATGCTTGGTCTATAAACAAAGTTAAACAATTATCTATTTTACAAAAACAATTATTTGATTCAGCATATGTTGCATTAAAAACAAATGGAACATTAATTTATTCTACATGTACAATGTCTCCAGAAGAAAATGAAGAAATTATTAATTATGCTTTAGAAAAATATGATCTAGAAATTTTAGATTTAAAATTTAAAGGATTAAATACGAGTAATGGATTAACATATTACTTAGATAAAGAATTTAATAAAGAAATAAAAAAGAGTGTGAGAGTATGGCCCCAAAACACAAACATCGAAGGTTTTTTCGTGACGAAACTGAAAAAACTATAGATCCAGATTACGAAGAATTAAATAAAATAACATCTAAAAAGATATTTGGTTTTTTAGACGAAGCTTATGGTGTTTTAGAAAAAGATGTTGAAGAATTAGTTTTCTTAAAAAAAGGAAAAGATGTTTGGATTACAAATAAAAGTGCCAAAAATTTTATTTCTTTTGAAAAGGTATTAACTATTAATTCTTTAGGTATGCGAGCTATAAGAAATGCTTTTGATAAACCAAAAATCACAACTAATTTTGCAATTTTCTTAAATGATAAACTTAAAAAAAACATTTATGATTTGAATGATAAAGAATTAGAATTATTTACACATGGTTTTGATTTAGATTTAAATAATAAAGATCTAAAACAATATGTGGTTATGCGTTATAATAAACAAATTTTTGGTGTTGCAGTAGTTTCAGATAACAAAATAAAAAATCAAGTTCCAAAAGGAAGAAAATTAAAAAACCAAATTTAAAATTATAAATCTAAATATAAATTCCATAATTGACTATGATCTCTAAGATTTTCAGGGAATTCTTTAAATCCAAATTTTTGATAATATTCTACTAAATGATCTTCGCAATCCAAAGTAATTCGTTTAATACCATTCATTCTTGCCCATTTTATAAATCTATTTAACAAAACTTTACTTAAACCCAAAGATCCAAAAAAGTCAGTAGATCTGGAAAATTCCCCTACAGCTAAACGATCTAAGTTTAAAACATCTCCAAAACTTGTAGCTTTAATACTCACAATATTTTTTAAATTGGGAGTAGAAAATCTTAAAAAAACACTCGACATAAAGTCATCAATTGGTTTTTCAATAATAATAATTCGTTTTTCTAATTCTCGTAATAATTTTTGCTTTCTTGCAAACAATTGTCTTTGTAATTTATTTGCCAATTCTTGAGCTTCTTCTTTTGATTTTATTTTGCCAAATTTATCTTCAAATCTTTTTAAAGGAGATTTATGAGGCATTTTGTTCACTCATATTTTTTTAAACTTTTAGCTCGTTTTCCTTTAGACTCATCAGGATCTTCAGAAAAATCTACTCGATCTCCAACTTTAATTCCAGAAGCTTTTTTACTCGAAACAAAGTATTCTTGGCCATCAGCACCTTCAATCACAACAAATTTCTTTGCTAAATTTCTAACTTTAATTATCCCTTCAGTCATAAAAAAACCTAATATATTTATATCACAGATATTAATAAATGTTTGTTTAATCAATTAACTCTTCATTTTTGATTTTAGATAAAAATGTAAATCCCAAAGCTAATAAGCCCATAATTATAAATAAAATCATTTTTGAAAATTCTGAAAAAAATCCTATACTATATTGAATAATTGAAACAAATAAAAAAATAATCATTGATATTAAAGATAAGATTGTTGCTCGCTTATAAGATGGGATATAATAATTTATATAATTTAATAATAACGGTTTTCTTGCCAAACCAAAACTCGCACCAAGAATTATAAATATTAATAATAAATATAAATTTGAAGAAAAAGCAATTACAAAATACATTATTGCAACAAATATTCCAGAGAAAATTAAAAAAATCTTTTTAGAATAAAAAAACTTTTCAAAAAAATTAAAATTATTCATTAAAATAATTGCCAATATTAACCAAGCAGAATAAATAAAACCCATATAAAACAAACTCAAATTTAATTCTGTAAATACCTCTTGATAAATCCAGATTATAGGATAAATTAAAACTTGTATTGCAACTAAATTAATAATCAATTTAAATAGTGCTAGATTTGAAATTAATAACTTTAATTCTGATTTATAATTCTTAAAATAGTAATCCCAGCTTACAGGATTTTCAATTTTTGCTTCTTTTAAAGTTATAACAATTAAAAACGCAATTACATATGGAAACACCATTAAATACATTACAATTTTAGGACTTAATAAAGAAGCTAATATTCCTCCTAAAGGAGTAGCAATTAATACTCCAAAAGATGAAAAACTTTCTAATCTTCCAAAAACTGTTTTAGATTTGTGTACATCATCTACATTTCTTAAAGTATCATAAACCAACGCTTCATCTGTTCCTGAAAATAATACAAATGAAAGTGCCCAAAAAAATTCAGCAATTAGAAAAACCCAAAAATTATTTGTTAAAGCATACAAATAAACTGCAAAAGCATTTAATATTGTTGCCACTATTAAAGTTTTTTTTCGTCCAAAATAATCTGCAATTATTCCAGAAGGTATTTCTAATAAAAATATACAAATAGTATAAAATGCTTGCGCATACATTAAATATTTAAACGATAAACCAGCATCAATATAAAATGCTAAAAATATTGGTCCTAATAAATAAATGCTTATAAAAATCCTAAATAAGTACAATTTCCAAATATTAGCATACAAATTAATTTTGTCTTTAGACATATTTGACAAATCCATAAATATCACATTTGTTTTATAAAATTTTGAAATTTCATAGAATCATATTTAGTAATATTATAATCTAAAGGAAATAAAGGTTTATATTTAGGCCAAGCAAATCTTTTATCCAAAAGCAAAATAAATGCTTTATCTGTTTCAGATCTTATGCCTCGTCCACAAGCTTGAACAACTTTAGATATTGTAGGATACAAATAAGCATAATTCCAACCCTCTAATTTTTGTGCATCATAATATGCAATTAAAGCATTCATTTCTAAATCTGGTTCTGGAAACGGCATTCCAACCATTATTATACCAATTAAATCATCTCCTGGATAATCTACACCCTCTGAAAATGATCCTCCAACAACAGCAAATAATACAGAACCAAAACCAATTTTATTTTTTTTGAAATTATCAATTAATCTTTGCATTTGCACTTGAGTTAAATTTTTTTCCTGAACATAAATCTTTTTAATTAATTTTTCAGAAACTCTTAAATAAACACTTTGTAAAACATCATAACTTGGAAAAAAAACAGCAATATTTCCTGAAACTCTATTTGTTACATTAACAATTATATCTGTAATTTTAGGAATGCTTTCTTTTCTTAATTCGTATTTTGTTGTAACATCATCAACATATTGGATTAATTTATTTTCTTTTGGAAATGGACTTTCATATTGTTTAATATATGGGTTTTTTATTCCTAATAAATCAACATACATTTGCATTGGAGAAAAAGTTGCACTCATTAAAATACTTGCAAAAGCATCATTAAAAATATCTTTAGATAAATAACTTGGATCCAATCCTTTAATAGAAATTGTATCTTGATTTTTAAATCTTGTTTTTACTTTTTTATCTTCTAACCACGAAGCCATAAATCCAGCAATTTTATACAAATAAGGTTTTTTCTTTTCAGATTCTAAAATAAAATCTCCTGCTTTAATTAAACTATCATAAATCTCTTCATTCAAAAATAAAAGATCAAAATAATTTTCATCTATAAAACCATTATTTAACTTATCAAACATATATTCAAAAGTTTCTAAAAATTCAGTAATATCATACAAATTAGTTTTGGGACTCTTATCCCATTCCTTTTGAGCATAATTAATTTGTTTATTAGATAAACTATCTGATAAAATAGTTCTTAATCTATTTGGCAAATTATGAGCTTCATCGAAAATAAATACACAATCTTTTAAAGATAATTCTAAATTATTGAATAACGAAGTTCTAATTTTATTTACAAAAATATAATTTACATCACAAACAATTAATTGCGCTTTTTTTGCAATTGCTATGCTTGATGCATACGGACAAACCTCAAATTTTAAACACAATTCTCGCAATTCATTATGATGCATAGCGTCTGTATGTTCGGCAATTAATTTGTCTAATAATTTATTTTTAAATGGACCTTTACCTGTTGCATTTAAATATGGCAAACACGCTTGATTCTTAACTTTTTTTTCACATAATTCATAAAATTCAGGACCCAACCCAAATAAAAAAGGATCAATACACAAATTACTTTTTGAAACTAAATCTACAATTTTAAAATTTTTATTAAATTTTTTATTTATTCCTTTTATTGTTTCTATAACTATTTTATGTTGGGAATTTTTAGGAGTTATAAAAAAAACTTTTTTATTATTTTTTTCTGCAAATTCTAAAACTGCAGATAAAGACGCATCAGTTTTTCCTAAACCTGTAGGCGCTTCAAATAAACCTGTAAATCCATTTTCTAAAGAATATTGAATATCTTTAATTAAAATATCTTGGCTTTTACGTAATTTATCATGTCTAAAATACATATTAATCAGCCCAAAATTAAATTAGTTTCAATTAATGCGCCAAATAATAAACAAATTATTGCTACACTTAAAATAATCCCCAAATCTAAAATAATTCTTTTCAAGTTAGATTTTACTTTAATATAATGCCCATGCAATATTGCTGAAATTATTCCTCCAACTACTGCCGCTAAAAAATATGCCGATAATTCAAATAAACCGTGAGGTAACAATCCCAAACTCAAAAATGAACCATGTACTATAGCTAATACATGTGCATACGCACCTTTACTAATATATGTTGGCAATATTGCTAATATTTTTGTACCAACTACTGCTCCAAAAATAGATGCTTGATAAACTATAATAAATAAAGCTCCAACTCCAAAAATAAATGAAAATAATAATATTGCAAATAATACCCCTAAATTATTTAAGAAGATATATCCAAACAAACCAGAAGGTGAATTTAAATACAAGTTTCCAGAAACATTTATTGATGCTCGCAAATTATCTATATTCGATAAAGTATCTACTTGCTCTTTGAAAACTATATTTCTATAATCTGTAGGTAAAAATACAAATAACAAAGTAAAAACAATTACTAAAACAGCAAATATTTTAAAATAAATCTCAATAACAAACAAATATCTTCTAAAAAAACTCGTTTCTTTTGATAAAACTACTTTTTCAGTATTGTAAAATACTTTTATTAAAAAATACATAAATCCCATAGTTATAAACGCAATAGATAAAATACTTGCATTATTTTCAAAAAATAAAACAGATACAAATACTGATAAGATCGCTATTAAAAACGTAAACCCTAAAAATAAGAATTTATTATCTAATAAGGCCTTTGTTGGGAATATACTTTCTAAAACCATATCTAAATAATTACAGAAAAAATATAAACCCTTGTTTGTTAGATATATATACTTAATTAAAAGGTGATTTGATGCAAAAAACATTAGTTTTATTAAAACCGGATGCCATTCAAAGAGGTTTATGTGGGGAAATTATTCACAGATTCGAAAGAGCCGGAATAGATATCGTAGGTATGAAAATGGTGTGGGTTGATAGTGATTTGGCAAAAAAACATTATAGCGCACATGTTGGAAAAACATTTTATTTGGGTTTGGAAAAATTTATTACTGCAAGCCCCGTAATTGCAATTGTTTTTCAAGGAGTACAAGTAATCTCAGCCGTAAGAAAATTAGTTGGGACTACAGATCCTAGCAAAGCTTTGCCAGGAACAATAAGAGGAGATTTTGCACACCATACAAACGAATATAGGGATTCAAAAGGATTAGCAACTGCAAATTTAATACACGCATCTGGAAATCCTGAAGAAGCTGAAACAGAAATTAAATTATACTTTACAGAAAAAGAATTACACAATTATAAAAGATTAGATGATGAGATTACCTTTTAAGTGAGAACATGTTGCCAATAGAACATTTAATATTAGGAATATTTCCAGCAATTTATTTTGTTGAAACTCAAAATATATATTTTGCATTAACTTTCTTTTTGGCAAATGTTTTAATAGATATAGACCATTATCTATTTGTAATATTTAAAACTAATTTTAAATTTACTAAATTTATGCACATTTACAAATTTTATAAAGAAAATAAAACAAACTTATTAATTGATGCAATATATGTTTTTCATACAATTGAATTTTTAGGAATATTGTATTTAATTTATTATTTGACAAAGGAAATATTAATTATTGCAATAATATTAGGTATAGTTTACCACATATTATTTGATTTTATAGAAGTAATATATTGGAAGATAAGAAAAAGAAAAATACATTTCAAAAAAACATCAATAATTTATTATTTGATAAAAAAATTATTTGTAAAGTGATGTGATGGCTACACAAAAACCAGTAAGAAGAAAAAATTTTGGAACAGAATTTGAAAGAGAAAAATATTTTACTAAAAGAACTAGAAAAATAGATAGATTACAAGAATTATTTGATAAAGGCGAATTTATTTCGGTTATTAAGAGAACTAAACCTTTATTAGAATTAGGAATTGCTGATGCCTATATTTTAGCATTAAAAGCTTGTGAAAAATTAAAAGCAGTAAGAATTGCAGAAAGAATTGTTCAATTTGGATTAAGACAAGGTAGAATAAAACCAGAATTATTATCTGAATTATTAGGAAATGTATATCTAAGTATAAATGATGTTGAAAATTATCACAGATTAATATTACAAGTTAGAGAAATAGAAAGAAAGAAAAAAGAAGCTTTAGAAAAGCTTACTTTTTAGTATTTTTTGTTGTTTTAGTTTCTAAATATTTTGGTAATTCATCTCTTTTTGGAGTTAACATGTGCCAATAGTTTCCAATATTATAAATAAAGAAACTAAAAAATATTACAACTAACCAAAACAATAATTCTGCTAATGGCCAAAATGAAACCATAATATTAATATTTGCATTATTTATTGTATTTCCAATTGCAACTCCAGTAGTTTTATAGAAATAATCTTTACACTCTAAAACTTCTGCTTGAGTTAATGATTCTTCAATACAAGGTTTTATTGTACTCAAAGCTTCCCAATTATGAAATAAATTTGCAAAACTTACTATAAATCCTATTAATCCTACAAAGAATAAAAATGTAGCCATTAATCTAATTATATTGAATGTTCTTCGATTATTACTCACATAAGGTATTGTTTGCCATCCCATTATATCACCTTCAAATACCTTATATAAGAATTAATATTATTTAAATGTTTTGGTTATTTGAAAGGAATAGCAATAAACAAATTACCATAGTGTTCTTTACCTTCAGCACCAGCTTTCATTTGATAACCAACAGAAATTATTATTGTAGCGTTCCCCGCAGGAATTACATTATCAATATTAAATTCAACTATATCGTATTTTTGAGTTACTCCAGCTAAAGCTTTCAAAGATAAATTTCTTAAGTAAGGATTATCAATAAATTTTCCAAAATTAAATTTTCCACCTAATTGAACATCAAAATTCTTTGGATCTTTTAAATCCATTTTAATATATTCTGCAACTGCTGTAAAATATTGTGTTACACTTTGTTCTAACATTAAAGCTCCCCAAAATTTATCTGGATTTTGTAAATTAAATCCTTTTGCACTTAATGTTGTTCCTTCTTTAGGAGTAAATACTGCACCAACAGTCCAACTATTCTTTTGACCTTTTGCAAAACCAGTTCCAACAGCTAATTTTATAGTTTTATTTCCTGCGGCTAAAACAACATCAGTAACCCAATTATTTTTTTGACCAACTCTAATTAATTTTACCCCTGGTTCAATAGAAAAACTCAATTTACCTAATTCACCAATAGGAATTCCAAAACTTGTTTTTGTTAAAGTATATTCAGGATTAACTGAACCCTCTGTATAGTGTTTTACTGTTGGGTTTGTGGCTAAAGGTGCTGCACCAGGCATAGTATCAGCTTTAGCTTGAATTGGAGCAGATAATAAAAATAATCCTAACACTGCTTTTGCAAAACCTTTACCAAAAATAGTTCTATATTTTGAAGGATTTGCTGAAACTCTTTCTAAAATAATTGCTGCTTGGTTAGGAGTCCTAGTTTTTGCAAATTCTTTTGCAAATGTTCTCGCAGAAGATAAATCTAAAGTTGAAACAAAATCTAAAGCTGATTTAAATGTAGTTACATCTTTAGAAGAATTTGTTCTTTTAATATCTTTTACTTTTAAATTTCTTTCTCTCATTTGCCTATCTCTTCTTTTAGCACCTTTATCACTTCTTGCTAAAGTTTTATTTGATTCTCCTTTTTTAATTGTAACATGAATTCCTCTAACAGCCATTAAAAATCACCATATAAATTAAGCAGAATTGTTTTTATATGGTTATCATAAATTTAATTCTTTTAATTTTTTAATTTCTGGTAATTTTAACAAACCTAATTCATTATCAATTGCAATTACTTTTAAATCTTCAAAATTTACTAATTTTTTTAATATTGGACTCAATAAATCTTTTTGCTCTTGCAAATTAATCTCTGAATTTGCACTTAATGGAGAAAAACTTGGCAACACTATAAAATTTTTATTCTCCAAAGTTTTACCATACAAAAAACAAGGTAATTTGAATTTTTCAAACCCCTCTCTTAATACTATTCCGGGTTGCTCATGTCCTATAATTAAAGTAGTATATTTTTCTGAATTTGTTTTAGGAAATGCGTGCCCATGAATAAATAAATATTCGTCAATTAACGCCTCATCAACAATTCTAATTTGATATTTATTTAAAATATTTTGCAAAAAATTATCATGATTACCTTTTACAATAATTATTGTTTTTACATAATTTAAAACTTCAGCAATAAAAAAAGTTATATCATTCCATTCTTGATTTGCAGCTAAAGAAAAGTCGTGTTTAAAATCTCCATTAATTAATAATTTCTCTGCTTTAGTTTCTTTTAATATCTTTACTAAGTTTTCAGTCATTAATTTAGTTTGAAATTGAGGAACAAATAATCCTTTTGTTGCAAAATAAGATTCTTGTCCAATTTGTAAATCAGACACAACCAACAATTTTAGATCTTCAAAATATAATGCTTTATCAATTGCTTTAATTTTAGAAAAAATTTCAATCATTAATTACCAACTCTATCAATAATCTTTTTATGTAAATCTAATAATACTTTTTTTCTATCATCCATTAAAACAATATCTGCATCAGATAATACTAATAAATTGTGTGCAAACGGACTTGCCAAATTACTCTCTTGTAAAACCTCTAATTTAATTTCATTATTCTTTATTTTATTTAAAATATTTATTGCACTATCAATATCCATATAATCTTGCATTATTTCTCTAAAAGTTTCATCAACTATTGGGAAATTCTCGATAGCATCACAAATTTTAAATAATCTATCGGCAGACATTTGTTGTCTTCCTGCAGGATTTTCATAACCTTTATAATTTCTTAATATCATTAAAGATCTTGAAGCTACGTGTCTAAATTTTCTTTTTAATAATTCAGTTTGTTTTAATGCTAATCTTAAAATTCCATAAAAATTATCTTCTCTTAAAGATTTAAATAATTCATATGGGGATGTAAATAAATTATCTCGGGCATGAACTGTCAAAATAAAACCATTATCATTTATTGTAATAGGAATACTTCGCCCCAAATTTCTTGACAAAACAAACCCTAATGCTCTGGATAAAGCATCATTTACTCTTCTACCATATAACGCGTGAAAAATAAAATTTTTATTTCCGCCTTCATCGATATATGTTTCTACTAATAAAGTTTTATTACTTGGATAAGATTTTGCTTTTACAGAATCTAAAAACTTTTGTTGATAATAAAAATAATCGCTTATTGCTTTTGCAGCATGTTCATCAATAGGATAATTTTTTGTTAAATAATTTTTAACATCACTTTTAGATTTTAATTTATTTAATTTAAAAATATCATCTCTAAATTTTCCGATTTCTAAAGCCAAATCATGATTCAAAGGTAATTGTTCTGAAAACCACGAAGGCACAGTAGGCTTTTTATCTTTTAACGGAATAACCATCGCAGTCATACCTAAAGAACGAGAAAATTGATAACTCTTACCAGCTAAAACAAAAATATCTCCTTTTGATAATCTTCCCAAAAATTCTTCTTCTATTGTACCTACATTATCTCCTTTAGTAGTTTTTACTTTTACTTTAACTTCATCAGGAATTGTTCCAATGTTCATTGAGTAAATCATTCGAGCTAATCTTCCTCGCTTTCCAAATTGTCCCAATAATTCATCATACCAAATTTTGCCATAAACATGTTTTTCTTCTAAAGAATGATATTCTCCTGACAAATATTTTATTACTCTCATGTATGTTTCATAATCTAAATCTTTATAACAATAAGATTTTTTTATTAAGTCAAATGCATCTTTCAAATACCATTTATTTTCTAAGCTCATTCCAACTATTTGTTGTGATAAAACATCCAAAGCATTTTTCACAATATAAATTCTATCTAACCAATATTCAGACGCTTTATTAAACATCACAGTTGTTTCAATTAAATCATCTCTATCCAAACAAATAATTCTTCCTTTAGATGTTTGATGTAATTTATGGTTACTTCTACCTACTCTTTGCAAACCTCTTGCAACACTTTTAGGGGAGCCAATTTGTATTACTAAATCTACATATCCAATATCAATTCCCAATTCTAAACTTGTTGAACTTACTATAACTTTTAATTTTCCTTCTTTTAATTTTGTTTCTAAATCCAATCTTGTTCCTTTTGCAACACTTGAATGATGTGCACCAATATCATCTTCACTATAAGTTTCTGGAAAAGTTTCTTTTAAATGATGGACAATTCTTTCAGTTCCACTTCTTGTATTTGTAAAAATTAAAGTTGTTGTGTGTGTCCTAATCATTTTATCTAAGTATTCATATAAATTAGAATTAATTTCTTCTGCATCAGTATATAATAAATCTTGTACAGGACTTAAAATCTTGATATCTATTTTCTTTGAAAATCTACCATCTACGATTATACAATCTCTAGGCTCATTATTTTCTTCACCAACCAAATATTTAGCAACTTCTTCCAAAGGCTCGATTGTTGCTCCTAAACCAATTCTAATTAATTTTCCTTCTGTTAAGTTTTGCAAACGTTCCAAACTCAAAGATAAGTGCACCCCTCTTTTGGAATTTGCTAATTCATGAATTTCATCAATTACAATATATTTTACATTTTTTAGTTTTTCTTTAAATTTTAATGTGCTTAATAATATTGCTAATGTTTCTGGTGTAGTGCATAAAATATGTGGGGGTTTTCTCAATTGTTTTGCTCTTTCTTTTGCTTCTGTATCCCCAGTTCTTATTCCTACTCTAACATCTAATTTTAGTTTATATTTTTTCTTTGCCAAATCTTCAATTTCATCTAATGGCTCTAAAAGATTTCTGTTAATATCATTAATCAAAGCTTTCAAGGGGCTAATATATATACAATATACTTCTTCTTTCAATTCTTTTTTTTCTGATTTTTTAAATAAGTCATTTAATATTGCTCCAAAAGCAGAAATTGTTTTTCCTGATCCTGTAGGAGCCGTTACCAAAGTGTTTTTTCCTAAATGAATAGAAGGTATAGATAGCTTTTGTGGAGGCGTAAACAATTTAAATTTGCCAATAAACCAATCTTTTACATATGGTCTAAATAAAGCAAATACTTCCTCGTCTTTAGGAGCCTTGTCTACAGAAACACTTTTGATCATATTCTCACAACACTATAAAAAAAATAAAATTAGTATATATTATATAGAAGGAAAAAGAATAAGAACTTAATCCTTCAAAGTATAAACTTTTAATTCTTCTCCGATAATGGAGTTTTTGAAGATTCTTTTTGCTTCTTTTTGCATTGAACTTAAATCATGATAACGAGCACTAAAATTCATTAAAACTAAAGATTTAACATTAGCTTGCTTTGCAATATTTGCAACATCTGTTACTACTGAATGCTTGTGCTTTTTTGCTTGCAATCTATCTTGCTCTAAAAACATAGATTCATGAAATAATAAATCCAAATCTTTAATAAATTCAGAATAATTTTTATCATTTAAATCTACAATATACCCCAAAGATTTACCCTTCTTAACAAAAGTATAATCCATTACCATATCTGGAGTAATAATTTTATTATTATATTTGACTTTTTTTCCAGCTTTTAATTCAGAATACAAATTACTTTCGGGCAACCCTAAAGCAATAGCTCTTTCTTTAACAAATTTTCCAATTATATCTTTTTCTTTCATTACAAAACCATAATTTTCTATTCCGTGTCTAAAATGTTTTGCGTGTATTTCATATTTATCATTTGAATAAACTAAACCCTCTTTTAATTCTTTGTAAATAATTTTAAATAAGGGTTTAATTTCAAATAATTTTAATATATTATTTATTCGAGTTCTTACACCTTTAGGACCAAAAATATGTAAATCATTAGTTCTGCTATTAAGAGACATTGTTGCTATTAAACCTGGTAAACCTAAAAAATGATCTGCATGAAAATGAGATATAAAAATTTTAGATATGTCCATATAACTATAAACACTTTTCATTAATTGTTGTTGGGAACTTTCTCCACAATCAAATAATATTAATTCTGCATCATATTTTACTGCTAAAGAAGAATGATTCCTATCATTTACTGGAACAGAACTACTTATCCCTAAAAGACTAGCATTAAATGTCATAAAATAATATATAAGTATAAATTTATATGTGTTTATACTTTAGTATGCAAATTAAAGTTTTTGATACTTCGGCTTTCTTAAATAGGTTTAACTTTCAGGATTTTTCTGAAATTTATACTACTAATTCAGTAATTAATGAAATCTTAAGCTCAGAAAACAAATTTATCTTTGAAAATTTAATTTCACAAAAAAAAATTAAAATTCAAGACCCAAAAAAAGAAACAATTATCAATATGAAAAAAAAATGCCCTAAAAGCTTATCTAAAACAGATATAGAAATATTATCTTTAGCTTATGAATTAAAGGCAGAATTACATACAGATGATTATATGCTAAGAAAGATTGCAAATGATTTTAAATTAAAAATTAAAGAAACATTATACGATATAAAATTAGATTTAGATAAAATTTATAATAAAATAAAACCATCTGAGAAAGAATTAAAGGATATTGAAAATATAAAAAATGAAATAATCCCCAAAATTGAAACTTATGCTAAAAAAAATAAAATTCCTTTGAAAAAAGTTTTATTAGCTGGTTCAAGTGCGCGAGGCACTTTTATCCACAATAGCAAAGATATGGATATATTTTTATTATTTGATTTATCTTTAGACATTAATGAAATAAAAGAGCTAAATGAATCAATATTAAAAAATGTTTTCCAAAACTTAGAATTTAAAGAAGAATATGGTGAGCACCCCTACTTAAAAACTAATTACAAAAATCAAAATATAGATTTTGTTCCAGGATTCTATATAAAAAATATAAAAAATAAAAAATCCTCAGTAGATAGAACACCTTTACATTTAGAATTTTTAAACAAACATCAAGATAAAGAAATAAAAAAACAAGTTATTTTATTAAAACAATTTTTGAAAAATAATTTATTGTATGGAGCAGACCAAAAAAATAATGGTTTTTCAGGATATTTAACTGAACTATTTATCTTAAAATACAAAACATTTGAAAACTGCTTAAAAGTATTCGCAAAAATTGAAGATAATAAAAAAATAACTTTAACTGATTTTCCCAAGAAAAAATTCGATGATTATTTAATATTTATTGATCCTACAGATATAAATAGAAATGTTGCTTCAGCAGTTTCTAAAAAAAATTGGGCAATATTAGAAAAAATATCCAAAGATTATTTAGAAAACAAAAGTGAAAGTTTCTTTTTTAAAAGCTATTATAATTCAGATTTAACTAATAACATTACTTTTTCAATAAATGTTGATGCTAATACTTTAGATACTAATTGGGGCATAATTAAAAGTATTGCAAATAAACTAAGAAATGAGTTGAATAATAAAAACTACAATATTGAAAAATATTCTGGAATATATTCTAATGAATTAGGATATGTAATATTACAAAGTAAATTAAAGAATACTTTAAGAGGCCCATTAACAACAGATAAAAAAAATGCAAAAGCATTCTTAAAAAAACATCCTAAAGCATTTGAAAAGAATAAACAATTATATTGTGATATAAAATTCACTAAAAAAGATATAATTGATTATACTAAAAAAGTGTTTAAGAAAAATTATCCTAAATTAAAGATAAAACTCGCAAATATTAGCGAAATAAATGACTTAAATAGAGTAAAAAAGGACTTTTTTGACTTTTAATGTAGAAAACTATATATATTTCTTAAAGGTAATATTATTATGTCAAATTTATTTGATATTAACAATTATACTGATGAACAAGAAATATTAAGAGAGATATCTAATTTTGAAAATAAATTGAAAAAGTGTAAAAATCCTATAAAACAAAAAGAATTACAAAATAATATCTACTTATTAAAAAGAGCACTGCAATCTATTTATTCTTTAGACCCAAAAAAATTACAATATAGAATAGATGATTTGCAAAAGTCTTTAATTAAAGAAAGAAATAATAATCAAGAATCAAAAATATTGGCAAATTATTTAAAATTTTTAGTAAATAAAAATATTGAAAAAATACAACACCAAAATATGGGTGAATTAAAGGAGTTAGTATCTCAAGATTCAATAGATTTTGATATGGTTCTAGAAAAAATTAAACCTAAAAATTATTCTTATACTAAGAATTATATGAAAGCAATTGAAAATTGGTATGAATTATTAGATGATGATTTTGAGATAATAACTCAAAATATCCCTAATTTTACGCTAAATGCAAAAGAAATATTACAATTAAAATCAGGAACACAAGCAGATATTTGTATTTTAACTTGTGCAATAATGCACAAATTAGGAGATTATGCTGCAAAAGTAAATTGTGCAGAATTAAATGATTTTGAAATAATTTATTTTGTACAAACACAATATAAGAAAAAGACTTTAATATTTGATTTCTTTCATTCTATGAATTATAATGATTTTTATAACCTCGAAGAAAAGGTTTTTGACAAGTATAAACCAAATAGTAAAACCATTAGAAAAATAAAATTTAGCTTTAATGCATTTGATTATGAATCATAAAGGTTTTTTTGCAACGATTATAATTGCATTAATTATATCTATGATCATTCTGTTTGTTGGATTAAATGTTAAAACCTTAAATGCAGAAACTAATTTTTTTGAAAATATTCTAGCAACAAAAGAATTAGAATTTAAGAGAAATACTTTTGAATATAATTTATATTACTTATTAAAATATAATTTGGATACGAGCTCTAAAGAAAGTCAAGATTTAGATTTAGTTAAAGGAAAAATAGATTTAATATTACTTAATTATTTAATAGAAAATGAATTTTATTCTATACCCATAACAAGCTTATTAATAAAAATTGTTGATTGTATCCCTAATGATTGTGTATATTATAGCTATTCAATATTGTCTTCAATTAAAAAAAATATCACTTACAAAAATAAAGAAATTACAATAGGAATCCCTTTAAATTATACCATATCTAATGTGGTGATAATTAATGAATAAAGGGCAAATATCCATCGCACTTTTAATTAGTTTAATATTAATTCTAAGTATATTTGCAATATTCCTAACAAAATTAAAAGACTTAAATAAATTAAATATAGAATTAGAACAAAAAAATAATAACAATCTTACACGAATTAATAATATTGAGAATAGTTTTAACATTAAAAAAATTAACAATATTAATCAACCATATATTTTACAGCAGGATGTAGATTATGAAAATCATTACGAATAAAGCACAAATATTAATCGACTTGCCAATTGTAATTTTAACAATAATCCTTTGCTTTGTATTATTTTTTCAGATATATGAAATAAAAAAATATAATAATTTTTTAGAATTGATAACTATAACAGAAAATGCAATTACTAAGAAAAACTCTAAAATTGGATTTGTTAACTATGGGGAAACAAAAACATTACATTCGAATGTTATTTCGGAAATTAGATTAGAAGATCCAATAAAAAGAATTACAATTTATGATTATAATTCTAAAATTTATGAACAAGGAATTCATTGCGAAAAAGAAATAAATATCTCTAGAGGAGTAATTTATGAAAATAAAATTTCTAAAATCATATTCACATTTTGCAAATAAAAAAGGTATTTTATTTATTATAGAAATGCTTTTAGTATTATTATTAATTTTAGCCGTACTATTAGGTTTAACTAAAATAAACTTAACTAATAATTATGACCAATATTATAATTTTTTAAAAATAAATGATATTTATACAATCATCTTAGGAAAAAATATTTATGATGCAGATGAAATAAAACAATTAATAGAATTTTATATGCCTTATTCAGAATATGAAGTTATAAGTAATAAATTAATATCAAATAATATTACAAAAAACAATTGTTTAATAAAAAATATTGAGATTTATCATGAAGGAAATAAAAAAGCTATTCTAATTAAGATTTGTTATTAGAAATATACCACAAAATTAATATTAAAAATGACATTAATATCCAACCTAAAAAATGAACTAAGTTAAAATGATTTGGAGATATAAAAAATATTAATAATCGTAAAATATTTGCCAAATATAATATTGCCGAACCAAAAATACTGTAAATTAATTTCTGTTTCTTGTTTAAATTAGTTAAGGGGCTTAACATAATTGCTAAAAATACAAATATAGAAAAAAAACCAGAACATTCATAATCTATAAGCATATTTGTTGAATTTAAAACAACAAAACCATTAGAATCAACTAGATTTAAAGCATGAAAAAACTTAATAACTGGGTATTCTAATGGCAAAAAGCTTAATGTATAAAACAAGATTAATGCCAAAACAACATAAATTATGAAGAAAAGTACCTTTTTCTGAGAATCCATAATATAAGAAGTAAGTCAATTTATAAAAGTTTACCTATTAATATTTATATTCTTTGTTACAAAGTGATATTATGGACATAAAAGAGCTGTTTAGAAAAGAAATAAACAAAAAGAGTGTTTTTAAAAATAAAGAACTAATTTCTCCGCATTATGTTCCAGATACTTTGCCATTTAGAGAATTACAAATTCAAGATATTATTACTAATTTTGCACCAGTTTTACAAAATAATAGACCAACAAATCTATTTATTTATGGGAAAAGTGGAACAGGAAAAACTGCAACAATAAACAAAGTATTAGAAAAAATGTTAGAAATTCAAAAAGAAAGTAATTTAGAACAAAAAATATTAACTACTTATATGAATTGTCGAACTTACAATTCAAAATATAAAATACTATTAAAAATTGCAGATAACTTATTCCCTAAAAGTTATTTTGGATATAGTGCAAGTTATATTTATGATATGATATTAAAAGAATTACAAGAAAAAGGAATATATATTATTTTAGTATTAGATGAAATTGATTTAATTAAAGATGTAAACGATGCAATTTATTCTTTAGTTAGAATTAATGATGAATTAAAACAAGGAAGCATTACAATTGCAGGCGTATCTAATAATGTATTATTTAAAGATTCTTTAGATTCAAGAACTAAAAGTGGATTATGTAAAAAAGAATTATTATTTCCACCATACAATGCAAGAGAATTGCAAGAAATATTAAAACAAAGAATACCAATAAGTTTTGTAGAAAATGTAGTGGATGATGGTGCAATTGCTTTAGCTTCAGCTTATGCTGCACAAGAATCTGGAGATGCACGAACTGCATTATTATTATTAGAAAGTGCGGGTGAATTAGCAGATAAAGAAGAAACATATTTAATTACTGAAAATGAAATTAAAGGCGCAAAAAAACAAGTAGAAGAAGAAATAATTATTGAAATGTTATCTACTTTGCCAGAACAAATTAAAGTTGTGTTATATTCAATTGCAACAATGGTAAAAAACAAAAGATTCTCCACACACTTATTAAACGATGGACACGTAATTTATTCTGGAGATGCATATTTAGAATATGTGAAACAAATAAAACAATTATCTAAAATGCCAGTGTCTATGAAATGGTTTAAACAGTATTTAGAAGAATTAAACACCTATGGATTCTTAACAATTACTACTTCTGGAAAAGGAGTTAGAGGTTCTACCACTTTAATAAAAATGGTTATAGATTCAAATACAGTATTAAAAGTTTTAGAAACTAATTTATAATTTTATATGAGGGATAAGTATGTATGGATTATTTACAATAAAATATGGGAAATCATTTTTAGTTCAACAATTTAGAATTGAAGACGAAGCAAAGAAAAAATATGTTGAGTTAGAATCTATAAAATCATCAGAAAAAGAAAAACAAGAATATTTCATTAGAAAAATATAATTATAAAAAATAAGAAAAATGATTATTTATTCTTCAAAAAAAGAATAAATTCATTAATTCTTTTTTCTTTTGTTTCTGGAAGTTTAGCTTTTAAAATAGCTCTAAAATACATTTTCTTTATTGATGGTGCAAGTTTTTCAAATTTTAATTTTAATTTTTCATTTATTTTTTTGTTTAATTCCTTTTTTAATTCTTCTGGCATATCTGGATTTTTTGGAATCCCAAAATCATGAGTTTGTTTTCTTAATCCTTCTTTATAAAAACGTAATCCTTGTTCGCGCATTCTATTTTCTAAAATTAATTTTTTACCATAAGAAATTGTATTATTACTCCATTTACTATTTTTAGTTCGTTTTGAATAAATTATTTTATATCTATCTTCATCAATTCTATGTACAGTAGTATCAATCCACCCAAAACAAATTGCTTCGTGCATTAATTCCATTAAATTTGGTAAAGATTTACCAGTATGTTTTTTATATTTTATTACTGCAACTTTGTTTTCAATTATATGATTTTTTTTTAACCAGTTTGTAAAATCAGAGATCTTAAATACAACTATTTCTGGTATTTTAAGATTATTTTTTTGCATTGATTTCACTTTTTCTTTTTTGATTTTTTTCTTGATTTGTTTTTTTATTATCATTTTCCTTTGATAATTCTTTTGATAAATCAGATTGTATTTTATAATACAATTGTTCATTAATTAAATTCTTAAAATATTGTTTTTGCAAAAACTCCAATTGTTTCTTTAATTTATCAAAATACAATAATTCTTTACCAATATTTTGCAAATCAAAATCTAGATAAAATAATCTTTCATCTAATTCTTTAACTTCTGAAACAAATTGATTCTCAGTTATTTTTCTTTTCAAATATTGTTTTTGCAAATTATTTTTTTGTTCTAAAACGGATTCTTTTTGTTTATATAAACTTAAAGATTGTTTTAAAGTATTAGATTCACTTTTAGAAAACAATAAATACCCAAAGAATAACACTAAAATAATGCTTATTAAAAATATCAATATAAAATACCACACAGGGAAAATAATTAGTAAAATTGCAAATATTATGCTCAAAAATAAAGCAAATATGAAAAAAATCCCTTTTAGTTTATTGTCCATAAATTTTATATTTAAGATATATTTATATATATATAGCAGGAAATATATATTATACAAAAATACTTATTTTAATGTATAATATTTGATTTAGAGGGATATTTATGGGATTAAGACCAGGAAGATGTTGTAGAAATATAGAGCGATCTTTTACTAGAATTGCTCCAAAAGTTCAAAGAAAGAACTTTTTAGGAGGAGTTCCAGGAGTAAGAACAAGAGACTTCGCAATTGGAAACCAAACTAAAGATTATAATAGTGTTTTAGACGTTATAGCTAAAGAAAGTATCCAAATAAGAGATAACGCTTTAGAAGCATTAAGACAAAAATTGGTTAAGAAATTAACTGCAGAAGTTGGAAAAGAAGAATATTTTATAAAAATAAGATTATATCCTCACCACATATTAAGAGAGCACAAATCTGCTTCTGGTGCTGGTGCCGATAGAGTATCAAAGGGTATGAAATTAGCTTATGGTAAAAATACTGGAAGAGCTGTTCAAATTAGAAAAGGACAAACTTTATTATCTATTGTAGTAGATGCGAGTAATATTGCAAAAGTAAAGAAAATTATAGATACTATAAGATACAAAGTAAATATGGCTTTTGAAGTAAAACAAGGAATACACGAAAACAAAAAATTAACTGGTAGAAAGAAGTGGACTAGAGAAGCAAAATTACAAAAGTTACAAGAGCCAGTTAAAGAAGAAGCTAAAGATGCTAAAGGTAAAGCTCCTGCTAAAGGTGGAAAGGCAGCACCTGCTGCTAAAGCAGATGCTAAAGCTGCTCCAGCTGCTAAAGGTGGAAAGGCAGCACCTGCTGCTAAGGCAGATGCTAAAGCACCAGCTAAGAAAGGTAAGAAGTGAATTCACTTCTTTCTTTATCTCTTTTTTTTATTTTTTTATTTATTGAAATATTTTAACTATTTATTTATAAATCCTAAAGACATTATTTATAAGGGGATATATTGAAAAAAAGCCTTTTAATTTTATTATTAAGTTATTTTGTAAGTGTAAATGCGATAATTGGAAGTATAGAATATAATAATGTAAAATCTTATTTGAAAAGTGTAAATGCTTTAAAAAATAATCCAGAATATATATCTACAATTAGAATTAGTTTAACCAAATTAAAACAAAAATTTTCTTTAAGCAAAATAGAAGAAGAAACATTATTAAAAATTAGAATGAAAAGAAGGGTTTATTCTTCTTTATCTTTTCTTTTACTTGTTCTTACAATATAACCTGATAATCTATTTCTAGTTTTTTTAGAAATAGGCAATTTCATATCATTAATTGTTTTTTTATTTTTATCAAAATCTTTACCAAACTTTTCTTCACCAAATTCCATCATGAATCCAGCTTTTGTTTTTAATGGCTTTGCTAATGAATTACCCATAATATCACTTCCTTATTACTTTTAATGGAGTTCTATTCTCTTTAAACTCTTCTTGTGTTAAATCTAAAGTATTTTCTTTAGAAGTTTTAACATATGCAGTTGCACCATCATTTATTTGTAATGCCCTTGCAGACAATATTCTAGTCTTTTCAAATTTAGTTAATTTAATCATAATCACACCTAGATTAATATAATTAGTATATATTATTTACATAGAGAGGTTTAAAAATATAACCTATTTCTCAATTACGTTTTCTAATTTATCTTCTAACACATCTCCATACTTATCCAAGAACTTTTCTAATTTAGTTTTCTCAGCACCTTTAGGAGCTACTTTTCCAGCCAAAATCTCAGCTAATCGAGAAAATTCCATAGGAAAGATAATTTTTGTAGAAGCGCCTTTAGACATCTCTTCCAAAGCTTTTATGTAGTAATAACTTATAGACTTATCCCCTAATTGAGATGCAGATTCATTTATTGCAGAAATCTTTGCTTTCTCAGCTTCAGCGATTTGAACTATAGCCAATCTTTCTTGTTCAGCAGCTTTTTGTTTATGCATGGCATCAATTACAATATCTGGAACAATAATCTCCTTTAATTCAACACTATCTACATTAATTCCCCATTCAGAAGTTATTTTTGCCAATTCTTTTAATAATCTTACATTCAAGTCATTAATATTACTTATAACCTCGGATAACTCCATGTTACCAATAACCTCTCTCACACTTGATTTAACAAATAATTGTGAAGCTTTTTTATAATCTTCAACATTTAAAACAGAATTTGCAACACTCTTTGGATCTTTTTTAACAGACAAAAATATAATTGCATCAACTTTTATTGCAACATTATCTCTAGTTATTACTTCTTGTTTTGCAACATCAATTGTTTGGACCCTTAAATCAACTTTAGTATAATTTTCTAATCCAGGTATAATTAATGCCCAACCAGGTCCAGAAATCCTATGTATTTTACCAAATCTTAAAATTACTGCTCGTTCGTATTCTTGTAAGAATAATACTAAACCCGATTTAAAAAAAATAGCAATTAATGTTATCAAAACAATTATGCCTAAAAATATAGTTTTAATCATTAATGGCAAAGATAAAAACATATCTAACAAAAAATAAGTTAATAACAAAACAGAAATCAAAATAAATATTAAAAAGAATTGTCTCTTTGTAGCATTATCCATATCATTTCCCCAACCTTAATTCTTTTTTTAGTTTTTCTAGTAAAGTCTTTTTAGTTTTTCCATTTACTAAAACCTCTTTTAATACATCGTACAAATTACTCGCAGGAATTATTTTAATCAATTTTCTTTCTGAATCTAATAAAACAACATCATCAATATTTGCTTTTGGCAAAATAACTTTTTTAAATCCAGCTTTAATTGCAGCTCTTACTTTAGCAGTTGCACCACCAATAGGTAATACTTCCCCTTTAACACTTAAAGAACCAGTCATAGCTATTGTTTGGTCTGCAGGTATATTCATAATAGACGAAACTACCGCACTAGTAATTGAAACAGATGCGCTATCTCCTTCTACTCCAGAATATGTTTGTAAAAATTGTATATGAACATCATAATTTGATAAATCTTTATTCGAGATTTTTTTAATTAATGCAGAAATATTTAATACTGCTTCTTTTGCAATATCCCCTAATTTTCCAGTTGCAATAATTTTACCTTCTGTTTTAGATTGTGTTGGAGCAATTTCTGCCTCAATAGGAATTATAGTTCCAGTTTGCATATCACTTAATACAGCTAAACCATTTATCTTACCTATTTTTTTACCAGTTGTTTCAAATACCTCATAATTTTTAGTTTGTTCAATATATTTCTCAATCATTTGTTCTTCCAAAGTTCCAGATAATATTTTTGCATCTAAAACATCTTTGGCATCAACTAAATTTTTTCCTCTTTCTAAACACAAATCACCAGCAGCTCTTATTAAACCACCCAATTCTCTTAATTTTAAAGTCAATTTATTTTTTGCAGAAGCCCTTCTTCTTGCTTCAAAAATAATTACATCTACAGCTTCTTTTGTGAAATGAGGAATTTTACCATCCATTTTAATTTCTTGGGCTACAAATTGAACTAATTTATCTCTATTTTCTTTTGTGTCTTCCATATCTTTATTCATAAAAACTTCATAACCATAACCTCTAATTCGAGATCTCAAAGCTGGGTGAACGTGTTTTAATGCCTCATAATTTCCAGCAGCAATCAAAACAAAATTACAAGGAACTGGTTTTGTTCTAACCATTGCACCAGAACTCAATTCACTTTGCCCAGTAATAGCCATTTTCTTTTCTTGCATAGCAGTTAAAATATCTTGTTGTGAACTTGGACTTAAAGTAGCAATTTCATCTATAAATAAAACACCTTTATCTGCTTTATGAATCATACCCGGCATAATTCGTAAATGTGCAGGAGTTCCTAATCCTCCAGATTGTAAAGGATCATGTTTTACATCCCCAAATAATGCTCCAGCTTTTGCACCAGTAGCATCAACAAAAGGAGCTGTTTTTTTACCATCATTATCAATTAATATTTTTGGCACTTTGATTTTACCTTTAACACTCATTTGAGAAGATAATGCCAATCCTACAATAATAAATGTTCCAACTAATAAACTCGCAGCAAAAATAATATCTGAAATATAGCCTAAACGCCAAAATATTAATGCTAAAATAAACCATCCTAAAGGAATTAAAAAAGAAATTATTTTGAATGAATCTTTAGTACTTTTTTCTTCTAATTTTATAGCTTGTACTAATTTTTTTCCATCTCCAGAATTCGCAACATGAATTATTGGTTCATTAGAATCTAAAGGATTAGGATAAGATAAAATATCATTTAATTTATCTATAGGCATAATATCTGCCATAGCTTTAGCTAACATTGATTTTCCAGTTCCGGGTTCTCCAACTAATAAAACATTTCTTCTTTGTTTTGCAGCTTTTGCAATTATTTTTACACCTTGTTCCTGGCCTATTACTTGATCAATTAACTTCTCTGATACTTTTATTTCTGCAGTAGTTTTATAATCCATAATATCCCATAATTAGCTATATATATTTATATATAAGTGAATATATAAATGTTTCTAATAAGAAGAAAATAGAATCTCACATTTTTCCATTTTTTTATAAAATTCGTAATCTTGTGTTTGTTCTTTACTATAAAATATTGCTAAATCTAAACCTTCCCAAGCAAAAAACCAACCCGCTGGTTCCATAACTATTAATAAAAACGCTAAAAAATAACTTGTATTTCCATAATTTACTAATAAATAAGTTGCCATAAATAATAAACAAACTCCAATAACTATAAATGAAATTCCTTTTTTAATTATTTTTTTTCGCTCTTTTTTTTGCATACGATAATGCTTTACAAAGTGCTCATGCAACCTTTTCGTTATTATTTCTTCTTCTTCCGAATCTCTTAATTTTTCATCAATTAATAAATTCAAATGATAATTATCTAATACAGTATATCTTAAAGCTCGTTTAGATTCTTCCAAAAAATCTTGAGATAGTGCTCTTTGAGAATTTGGCCTAGGATCAAAATCAGAAAATACATCGTCATAAGAATCTAACCACAAACTAATTTCTGATTTTTTTAATAATTCAGTTCTTTGCTTTTCAAAATTGGTCTGAATATTTTGTCTATTTAATAAAGTTTGATTCTTAATAACCATAATAAAAATACAATAACATTAATATATATCTTTCTTTTTAATATTTTGTGCTTTATTTTATTGCTTTTGGCACTTTATTAGGATTGATTTTTGGTATTATTTCTGGATTAATCCCAGGCCTACATATTAATTCAATAATTTATTTAATTTCAGAATTACCTTTAAATTTAGAAATAAATGCTATAACAATAATTATTTCTTCAATTATCTTTAGTTTCTTAAGTATTTTACCATCAACAATATTGTCTATTCCAAATAATGATAATTTTATTGCTGTTTTACCTGCACAAAAAATGTATTTAAAAGGTAAGGGTTTTGAAGCAATAATGCTTTATTTAAAAGGTGCAAAATATTCTTTAATTTATGGTTTGCCAGTAATCATTTTATTTTTAGTTTTATTACCTTATTTGCCAAACTCTTTAAAAATTATAACTCCAATAATATTAATTTTAAGCATAATTTTTTTATTTTTTAACACAAAAAATCATTTTGGATATTTGATAATAATTTTTGCGGGATTGATTGGATATTTATCTATGAATTATTTTACTTTGCAAAATCCTTTGTTACCATTAATCTCTGGATTATTTGGATTCAGTTCATTAATATTTATTCTAAAAGAAAATGTATTGTATATAAAACAAAAAATAACTTTTCCGAATATTTCAAAATATACAAAAATAAAAATTGGAATAATTGCTCCGAGTTTATCAATAATAGTATCATTATTTCCCGGATTAGGAAATGGTTTTGCAACTTATTTTGGTTCAAAAATTTCTAATTTAAAAGATGAAGAATATATAATTTTAAATGGAGGAATTTCAACATTGGTAATGGTTTTATCTTTTTTTGTAGTTTATGTTTTAAACAAATCAAGAACTGCATCAGCAGTATTCTTCAAAGATTTTGCTCAAAACACAATAATTTATAATTATTATTTAATAATTGGACTAATTATTTTAAGCTGTTTATTTGGTTATTTTATTACAAAAATTTTGGCTGAAAAAATCTTGTTGCGCACCACAAAAATAAATACTAAAAAAATTAGTTATTTTTTAATTGTTTTTTTGCACATATTAGTATTAATATTTTCAGGATATATTGGAATATTAGTTTTTTGGATTTCAAGCTTAATTGGTTACCTATGCATAATATCTAAAAATCCCAGAATATTATTGTTATCTTGTATAATTATTCCTGTATTGATTTACTTTATTTAATAGAAATGTATTTTAATACTTTGTGATATAATTAAATATGGACTCAGAATCAAAAAAGAACTTTATTATATTTTTGCAAAAAAATCCTAAATTATTCTCTATTGCAAAATCAGAATTGTGCATTTCGTTATTGCGATTCTTACAAGAAAGGGGTTTGTCTGTAAATGATTTTAAAGATACTGAATTTGGTTATTTGAAAAATGAAGACTTAAAAACATTATTAGAGTTGTTATATGATTTAAGACTTTTAGAAAAACATCAAATAATTGGAAAAGAAATTTATTACACAAATAACAATACAAACGATTTTTTAGAAGTATATGATTCAACAAAAAAACAATATGATTTGTGATATTTATGGTTAAAGAAACTTTAGAAGATGTAAGATTTAAAATGAGCAAAGGAAGTACAATGAAGAAAATGTATGCTGCTATAGAAAATAAATATGTTGATGAAATGTTAGTTCCTTTTTTAAAAAAATTCAATAAAAAAGAAAACTATTTTACTACATCTTCATGTTGCGGAAGAATAATGTTATTGGGTTCAGATGAAGAAGAAACAAAAAAACCCCAAATGTTTGTTGGAAAATGGCACAGAACTGTAAAATTTAATGAGCTTTATGCTATATTAGAAAAAGAAACAAAACATAAAGAAATTTGGTTAAAACAAGAATCATTTATATTCCACATAGTTGCAAAAAATTTAGATTGTGCTAAAAAGATATTAGATTTAAAAGCAAATTATGGTATACGAAGAGGGGGAATATTTATTGTTGAAGATGGACGATATATTGTAGAATTAATTGGCTCTAATAATATAAGTATGCCTGTAAAATTTGATAATAAAATCTTACTAAACAAAAAACAATTAAAAATAATTGTAAAAAAAGCTAATTTAAAATTAACTAAAAACTATAAAATTTTAAAAGAATTATTTAAAATATTTATGAAGGAATTATAATCTTAAATTTCTAGTTATTTTTGCCATTCGTCTTTTTCTTTGTCCTTTTTTGCCAGAATTATATTTTAATGTTGGTTTTCCATTTTCCGAAGATCCAATTATTTTATCTCCTGTACGTTTTAAAAGTCTTTGCGTTGCAAAAGTTTTTACTGAAGGAATACCATATTCTGATAAAATTATTAAATCTTGAATTGTTAAATCGGGCCTTTTTTCTACAGCATTTAAATTACCATATCCAAAATTCTTAGAAGTACAAAATCTTAAAAATTCTTGTTTAGAAGCAAATTTTGGATTTGAATATAATATATTAATTAATGCATCTTTTATAAAGATATTTGGTGCGTCTTTTATTGCCTCAAATATTTCTCCATATGTAAAATCAGATCTATTAGCTATTGCATAAATCGCACCAAAAGATATTTCTTGTTTAGGATTGAGAATTAAATCAAAAAGACTTTTCTTAGAAAAATCTGATTTTGATCCTAATAAAATTGTGGCATTTCCTAAAATTAAAGGATCAATTTCTTTTTGTAAGATTCTTAAAAAAAATGATTTTGGTAATTCAGGAATTAAAATCTTTTTAGTATATATATTCTCTAACCTAAAATAAATTCTTTCAAATTCTGAAAATTTATTTTGCTTTAAAATTTCTTTTAACAATCTAGAAAATGCATTTTTAACTGTATCTTTATATATACAAAATCCTCTTTTTTCAAAAGCTAAGGCTAAATTAGCATATAATTTTAATGGATCTTTAATGTGTATTAAACCATTTAATATTACACTTGTAGCTTCAATTAATTCATACCTGTATTTAACATCAGTTTTATTTTTTGGATCTAAAGCCAAAGATTCTAAAACAATATTTATTGTTTCTTCTACAGTTTTGCCTTTTGGCAATTCTTTTTCTAAAATATAATTCTCTAAAAAAGTTAAAGTCATAATAATATTGTATTATAAAAATTTAAAAAGAGATTTAGCAAAAGCTAAATCTATCGAATTCTTAAACATTCTAAATTTTTAGGTGCATAACAAGATATTCCAAATTTAGATGAAATATACTTTGCAAAGCCAACACTTTTTTCTTCTTCACCATGATCTAAATAAATTCTTTTAGGCATTGGATTTAAATTCTTAATATATGCCATTAATTGATTTCTATCACTATGTCCAGAAAATCCTTCAATAGTTACTACTTCCATATTTACTGGAATTCTTTTTAATTTGCCATTGCTATCTGTGATAGTTATTTCTTCGATTCCTTCTTGCAATCTTCTTCCTATTGAACCTTGAGATTGATAACCTACAAAAATTAAAGTGTTATTTTTATTTTCTGCAAATTTATGCAATAATTCTACTGATGCACCACCAACTAACATACCAGATGTTGCTAAGAAAACATTTCCAGTTGTTTTAGAGACTTCTTCCAATTCATTTTTAGATGCAATATCCTTAAATATTGGACAACTAAATGGAGAATTATTTTGTAATACTCTACGCTTTAAATTATCTTTAAAGTAATCTGGATATACAGTATGTATTGCACAAACTTCTTTAATAATTCCTGCCAAATAAACATTGTTAGCCAACAATTTTTTTCTTCTATAATATTCTTCTAAAACTAACATTACTTCTTGACTTCTTCCAACACCAAAAACTGGAATTAAAACATTTCCACCTTTTTTTATTGTGTTATTAATTACATCTATTAACCTATCTTCAGAAATATTTCTTTGTGGCATAATATCATTATTTCCACCATAAGTACTTTCTAAAATTAATGTTTCTAATCTAGGATATTTTTGTTCCAAATTATTAAACAATCTTGTAAAACCAAATTTTAAATCTCCAGAATACATTAAATTATGCGCACCATCACCAATGTGTAAATGTACACTTGCTGAACCTAAAATATGTGCTGCATTATGAAAAGTTAATCTTATATCTGGAGTAATATCAGTTACTTCTTCATATTCTCTTGTTATTACATGTTTTAACATTTCATTAACATCGCCTTCAGCATAAGGTGCATTACTACCTTCTTTTACAGCAACATTCAAATAATCGAACATTAAAATGTACATCAAATCTCTTGTTGGAGGCGTACAATAAACTGGCCCTTTGTAACCCATTCTATACAAATAAGGAACAAATGCAGCATGATCTGTGTGCGCATGTGAAATTACAACTGCATCAATATCATTTAAAGTATAACCCATACTTTGTAATTCTGGATAAGAATCACCATTATTATTTCCAGGATTAACTCCACAATCTAAAATAATTCTTGAATTTGCAGTTTCCACTAAAATACAACTTCTACCAACTTCTCTAAACGCACCTAATGCACAAAATCTAACCCAATCTTTTTTAGATTTCTTTTCCGCAAATATTTTTTCTGCTGCAAAAGACATATTCTTTTTTCTTTCAGAACTATATTTGTAAATTAATCCTCTAATCTTTTTTAAATATTGACTTTCAGTAACTGATTTTCTTAATATTACAGGAGTCCATTTTGTATCGTGAATTATTTTCTTACTTGTTAATCCACCTTTGCCAATTACTAATCCTGGTTTATTTGCTTCAATTACAACTTCAGCAAAAGCAGTATCAAAATATACTGCTGATACTCCTGCATCTTCAGGAATACTTTTCATAATAATATCTTTTGCTTCTTCTATACCCATTAATTCAGAAACATCGCTTCTAATGTTTACTTTCTTTTTTAATGCAAAAGCTAAACTAGATATATATTTATCATCTTCATAAAATTTAGATAAATTTTTTGTATATATATAAATTTCTGGTCCTAAAAATTCGATTTTACTTGTACTAACATCAATTAAAACTTCTTTAATTTGTTTAATAATATCTTCTTTGATCAATAAATCACCTATTAATTTGTTTTTTGTTTTTAATTCTTAATTCTTATTTTGTTAATTATAATTTGAATGGTCTAGATTTAATTTCATTTTTTTATTTAACTCGAGAAAAAATATAAAAGAAGATTATTTTCTAATAAACTCCATTCCGTGTTTATTAATAAAATATATATCAATATTTTCTCCACCAGTAAATATATCTCTTTTCTTACTTGCATTTATAGCATCACAAACTAAAGCTATTGCTTCTTCTTTAGTCATTTTTTCTTTATATCCTTTATCTAATATACTTGTTGCAAAACTACTTCCCGAACCTATAGACACTAATTTCAAATTATTTTGCATACCACCATAAGCATCAGTTTCTAATAATTCAGGTTTATCTACAAAACCACAAACAATAAAACCAACCATATAAGGATAATATCTATTTGAATTTAACACATTAGAGGTCAAAGTCATTAAAGCATTTGCATTCATTCTTTTATTCCTTTCATTTTCATAAATAGAGGCTTGCATTTTTAAAACTCTTATTACTTGTTGAGCATCTCCTACAGACCCAGCAATGGCTAAAACTAAATTATTAGTTATAGGAAATAATTTTTGTACTTCTAAATTGCTTTTTGTATACCCCATAGTACTTTGTTTATCTGAAGCTAATATTACAAAGTCGTTTGTTTTTATTCCTACTATTGTAGTTCCAGATTTCAAAGCCTCTGGCTTATTCTCATCATGAGTCAAAAGAACACCTCTAAATAAAAATCAAAATTAGATAAATAATACAGAACCAAAAAGTATATAAAGGTTTTTTACTTATCCGGCGCCTCCGCCTCCACCACCGCCCCCTCCAGATGAACCTCCAGAAAATCCAGAAGCCCCAGAATTTGCCATTGCAGAAGAAAAGGCATTACTAAAATCACTATTTATACTTGCCAAATCCGAAACACTTATTGAACCAACAACAAATATAGTTGAATTTGTTTTTCCAGTATAATTCTCAAAAACTAATTTCATATTTTTTTGTACTTTTTTAGCTACTCCTAAAGGAATAGCATAAACCAAATATCTTTCCCATAATTTTATATCCATAATTTCTTTGTTATTAAAATCTGAAAAGTGATTTAAATATTTTTTTAATGCATTCCATTTAGAATATTGTAAATCTGTTTCCAAATCGAATTTTATAAAAAATTTCTTTACGAAAAACAAAGGTATTAAAAATACAAAATAAATTAAAAATAAATTATTCTTTAATAACAACATCCCAATTATAATTAATAACATCAATGATGCAATTACAATAACTATACCATAATGCTTAAAATTTATTTTATTTTCTATTGCTTCCACTTTAACCAAATCTTGCCACTTTTTAACAAATGCAGAATTTTCTAATTTTCGTTTTTGCATAAAAATTTTAAATTCTGAAAGTAATAATTCATTATGTGTTGCATCTACTTTTTCTTTCTTAAAAACTACGTAATTATCATAACCACATTTTGCAGCTTCTTTTAACTTATCAAAAATAAATTCTTCACTTTTAGATAATCCTTTATTTGTAGAATCTATAATAATAAATTTATAATCATCTTTTCCTAAAAAACTAGTCTTTGAAATTTTTTCAATTTGCATTTTCTTTTTCAAACATAAATTCAAAACCTCTGCAGAAATATTTGCACCAGGTGTTCCAAAACTCAACAAATAACTTACAATAGCGGGGCTATAACTATAAGGAATATCTCTAAAATAAACATCTTTGAAATCAGATTTTTCTGATTTAGAAATCTTTATTGCTATAAATATCAAAATAAAGAAAAGTATTAAACTTAAAATAAATGGCATCCAATCCAATTTACCATAATTTGCTTCTTCCTCAATTATTTTTTGTAAACCATTGCCAGAAATTACTTGAGAAAATTCTTTTGATAATAATAATTCACTTGGAAATGCCAATCTTAATTCTACAAATTGATTACTATTAATATTAAATGCTTGTAATATAATTTTATCATTATCTAACATTCCAATTTTACCATCTAATTTAGGGTGTCCATAAGTATAAACTTTTTCTGGGGTTGTTTCACCAGGCAAATAAATTGTTGCAAAAATTTCTTTTAGAGGCAATTCCCAACCATCGCCCCAAAGCTTCCAATTTAATTCAGAAACATCATCATAACTTTTAATTGCATTTTTTAAAGTATATTTTATTACATAAGTTTTGGTTTCATTTGATGCATTATAAAACCATTTTACTTGAGTATAATCAGAATAAGTTATAATTTCAGAATTTAATTTTAGATCTCCGTCAAAAACTGAAATATTTTCTAAATCCCAATTACCTTTTGGGAAATCTCTGTATGCGTAAGTATAATTTCCATAAAAAGTATATGTAATTGCTTCAGAAACACTAATACTGGAATCAGAATTAATTACCATATCAATATTGGCTTTATCTAAAGTATATGATTTTGCAGAAACAAACGAAAATAAAAACAATAAAGAAAATATAAATAAGAAATAATAAATTTTATTCATATTAGATATACTAAATTAGATTTATATATTTATCCCAAATTACAAGTATTTCTTTCGTTTTAGGATTTTTTGCAATTGTTTTAAAATTTCTTTATTTTCATAAGCATCAATAAATTCTTTCCAATAATCTTCTGGAAAATCAGCAATTAATATTTCTCTAAATACTTCTAAATCCATTGCTTTATCTTCTATCTTTTTTGAATTATATGCCAATCCAAAATCTATAAAATATGGAACTTTATGTTTCTCATCATATAACATATTACATAATGTTAAGTCTCCATGGACTATATTTTGAGCATGCATTTTAGAAACTTCTTTGGCAATTAATTTTAAAATAGATTTGTCTTTTTTTAGTTTTGATTTTAATTCTGGAAAATCTAAATATTCCATAACTATTTTTAATCCATCTAAAGAATAAACTTCTGGCACTTTAATAATTTTATTTACTTTTTTTAGAATATTAAATTCGCTTTTAACTCGTTTTTTTAAAATTTCATCATCCAATTCTTTTGCCCTATATTCTTTGGGAATTCGTTCTTTTAAAACAAATATTTTAGAATTTTCTTCTACTAAATAGATTTTAGCTTCGGCACCCTCAGCCAAATTAGATTTTATTTTATACATTTTATCTACTCTGGACAATAAATATATAATAAATCTTCATTAACTTGTAAATTATATCCTATATTATCAAATTTTAACTCAAAATCTTGTTTTTGCAAATTATCATATACGCTAGAAATAGCTGCAAAATTTTCTTTTGCTATAACCAAATTTGATTTAGAAACTAATGCTAATTTTTTTAAATCTTTTACTTCTGAATCACAATATGCTTCTAAACTTTTATAAGAATTTATTTTCCAAGTCAAATCTTTTACATTAGACAAAACTAACCAAAAACTCGCTTCAAACTCTAATCTTTGCTTATCCAAGTCTTGTTCTTTATTTGATAAACTAGACAATTCTTGAGAAAACAATAAAATTGATTCGGGTGATGCATTATTTTCAATAGTATACTTTACTTTCAATTTATCTATTTTCATACCTACATTATTGGTATTTGCATCGTAAATATAATAAACCGCTCCTAAAAGCAATAAAATTATTAAAACTGTAAAGAACTTTGACATAATATCACATTAAAATAAACACCTATAAATATATAAAGGTTTTCTCAATATTTAGATATGATTAATTCCTTAATAGAACTTACTTTGTTATTTTTTGTATTAGTTGACCCTTTTATGAGTATGGGCCTATTTTTTTCAGCAACTAAAAACTTAAGCCCAAAAGAACGAACAAAAATAGCTATAATAGCAGTAAGTGTAGCTATTGGGTTATCTGGGTTATTCTTATTTTTTGGATCAAATGTGTTATCTATAATGCACATAGAATTAAAAGACTTTCAAGTAGCAGGTGGTATAATCCTAATAATCTTGGGAATACAAATGGCTATTGGAAGAGCAGTTAAGGAAAGTGAGAAGTTTTCTCATCAAAACGCAAAAGCAATTGCCGCGATTATAGGTACACCATTATTAACTGGTCCAGCAACAATTACTGCAATAATAGTATCCAAAACAAATGAAGGTGTTTTAATTACTGGATTAGCTTTGGTAATAGTTTTTGCATTTACTTTTTTATTATTATATTTTTCTCCAAAAATAACAAAATATTTGGGCCCAAACATTACTCAAGTTATAACTACTTTGTTAGGTATGGTAACTATTTCTTATGGGGTAATTTTCATTAGAGCTGGATTAGGTTTTTAGGGATCCGTATGCTAATTGCTGGAATCGATGAAGCTGGTAGAGGCCCAGTTATTGGCCCTATGGTAATGAGCATTGTTTTAATAGATTCCAAATATTCTGACAAATTAAAAAAAAATGGTGTAAAGGATTCTAAACTTTTAAATAGAGAAGAAAGAGATGAATTATATTTAGAAATAAAAAAACTTGCAAAAGAAATACATTCAATAAAAATTAATGCAAATGATATCGATAAAAAAAGATTAAAAATGTCATTAAATGAAATAGAGTCAAAAATAAGTATTGAATTAATTAACAAATTAAAAAATATTCCTGCAAAAATATTCATTGATTGCCCACAAACATCAACTGAAAAATATAAAGATAAAATTTACGCATATTTAGAAAATCATTCTGAACTAATTGTAGAAAATAAAGCTGATTTTAATTATCCTGTTGTAAGTGCTGCGAGTATAATTGCAAAAGTTGAAAGAGATAATGAATTAACAAAAGTTGAGAAAAAATATAATTTGAAATTGGGTTGTGGATACCCTCATGATAAAGATACTTTAAAAGCAATAAATGAATTAGAAAAAGTCAATCCAAATTTTATAAGAAAAAGTTGGCAGACTTATATTGACTTAAAAAATAAAGACAAACAAAAAACTTTGTTTTAAATATGTCTTTCTGGAATTATTAGCCAAGCTAAAAGATATATTAAAATTCCAAAACCAAATGAAACTATAGTTCCAATAACCCAAATTAATCTAATAATTACAGGATCTATATTCAAATATTCTCCTAACCCCCCACAAACTCCGGCAATCATTTTATCTTTTTTAGATAAATATATTCGTTTAAAGGTTTTAGGTTTTTTAGAATTTGTTTTTATATTTGAATTAATTTTTACATTTATTTTTTTCTTTACAACCATAAATATCCCTCATTAATAATTTAAAACTTATTTCTTAAATGTTTGTGAACCTAACATTAATAATCTAAAATAGTTTGTTAAAACTATTCCATGATCATATGCGAATTTTTCTTTAGTAATTTCTGTAATTGAAAGAAAAACAATTTTGTCTGAAAACTCTTTTGCTTTTTTTTCTGCTTCTTCATTAGACATCTCTAAATGTGTAATATAAAAAACACCTAATGTTCGCTCTGCATATCCTCGATTAATTGAATCATAAACCCCAAACATCGCATTGGGTAAAACATCAAAACTTGTTAATTCTTTTACTGCGCTAATTGCACATTCTTTTAATAAATTATTTTCTCCTAAAATCATACTTGGGATTTCCAATCCTTTTTCAGTTTTTAATAATAAAATATTATTATTTACATTTACTATACACGAAACCATTATATTCATTTAATCACCTAAAATTAATTACGAGCTCTATCATAAATTGTTAATGTGCAAGAAATATCGCACATATTATCCTCTGGAGCAATACATTTTACGCCTACATCTGCTATAAAATCATTGTTAAAAGAAAATAAATTATTTGTTGCTAAAACACTTTCAGAAACTTTTGAATCTTTTTCAAATTTAATACACTCCAAACCCAAACCAGATTTTTCAGATAAAGCTTTTCTAGATAAAGATTTATCTTTTTCAAATAAAAAATCATTAATAAAATATTCATTACCAGTAGGAGTTTTCATAGCCATTAAGATTTTATTTGAAAAAACTTCTTCTGACAAATATGCTTTTTGATTTCCCATAATTGCTAATATAGAATAAATAATTGCAATAATTGCCAAACCAATAACGGCACCAATTAAGAGTTTAAATACGTCTCCAGATTGTCCTTTAGAATTAAACATTATAAGCCACCCAATAATAATGATGAACCTGCAGATGCTAAAACAAATACAATAATTGCAACAGGAACCATATATGCTAAATTTTTCTTAAATTCTAAATTACTATCTGACTGAACTCGCGTAATAAAATATACTAATCCTATAACAACTAAAGTTAAATTTATAATCAAAATAATATTGAATTGTAAAGGTGTTGCAATACTTCCTATAGCATTTGGATCTAAAGAGCCCATCATTTGACTTACATCCATACCACCCATGCCAGTATCAGCTAATAAACTTGAATCGGTACTATTTTGAGATATCCCACTAGAACCCAAATTACTCAAAGTTAAGATTACAACTTTTTGAATTCCAGAAACCATTCCTAAAACAGCTGGCGCAATCATTGATGCCATTGTAGACATCATTTGTCTTACATCATCTGTTAATTTTTGAACAGTAATTCTAATATCTTCAATATTTTTTAATTGCAAAGAAATCGATAAAATTGTTTTTGCAACTGTACCAACTCCCAATTCAGAGGAATCAGAAATTATTTTCATATTATTTTTAATTAATTCAGATGGATTATTTTTCAAAGAACCAAACATAGGATCAAATAAAGCTTGTTCTAAAGGCATTCCTAATAAATTAATATTATCTAAAGTTTTTGCTAAAAAATCTTGACTTATAACTAACTCTGGAAAAAATGATTTTGTTTCTTTAATTGCAGTTTCCATTGGTTTACCTTCCGATAACCTAGAAGCCAAAATAAATAATACTTCTCTAAAATTCTTTTCCATATCCATATAATAATCTTGAACTTTCTTTTTATCTTTTGAAGTTAAATATGCAAATAATGCAACTAATATTGCTACCAAAACTGCAAAACCATACAAGAAAATATATGGGGTAGTATCATGTCCAGGACTTAACGAATACAACATTTTTTGGGTTTTAAAAACATCCTCATATTCTTTAGACCCTTTTGTTATTTTTGAATTAGATGTTAAAATATAATTCTCTGCCAACATATCAAAATAAGATTCTGGATTATCAATATAATTTTGAGGTAACTGATCTACATCTCGCATTACTTTTTCTAAAGTTACTCCAAATAATGTTTGTGCAAAATATAAAACTACAATTCCAAAAATAAAAATAAAACCTAAAAATACAAAAATATTTAATTCAAATTTTCCTAATTTAATATTATTTTTTTTTGGCAATCCTTTATAATCATCTGGAATTACTGGCGCCTTATATAACAATGGAACTTTTCTTGAAATTTTCTTACCATACATAAAAACAAATAATGGAATTGCAACACAATATATTGCTGCTAAAATCCAAGGATTTGAAAATGGCAAAGATGCAAATACAGAACCAATAGGCAAAATAATTACTAATAATAATGGTAATAAAACACCAATATAAAATAATACTAAAGATGGTTGTGACAAACCTCGCGCGTAAGTTTCCATTTTTAATTTTATAGAATCTAATAAATTTTCTGTAGTTTTATCTAATAATTCAGTTCTTCTTGCTTCATTATCTTCAACCATTGCACTCTTAATCATCATTATTGCTTCTTTGAAATCTTTACTATATTTTTCCCATCTGTAAGATAAAAAATCTAAGCCTTCAGATATGCTTGAATAAACACCCAAATTGGTATCCCAAACTAATTTTTTCATTTCATC
The DNA here is from genome assembly GCA_964595665.1 of uncultured archaeon. Classification (GTDB taxonomy): domain Archaea; phylum Iainarchaeota; class Iainarchaeia; order Iainarchaeales; family 0-14-0-20-30-16; genus 0-14-0-20-30-16. The sequence goes on from CAZQQS010000002.1 coordinate 38,569, forward strand.
TGCTAAGTGTCCTTCACCTTGTTCACTTGCAAATAATATAGCTCGCTCTAAATTGGGAACCAATTTCAAATACATTGTTAAATATCCAACCATTGCTGGCAAATATGCTAAAGCTAAACGCTTTTCTTCTTCTGCTTTTACTAAAGGATAATTCATTACATAATAACTTAAATATCCAGAAACTGAAAATCCTAAAATCAATGGAATTATTAAAAAATATGCTGGCGAAATTGAAAATGCAGACATATTATTATACAAAATAAATGCAATTGCAAACAAAAGCATTGAAACAATTAAACTTATCCCAAAAGTAAATACAAAAGTAGTTACTACAAAAGCATCATATTCTTCTGGTTTTAATTTCCAACCTAAAAATAAAACAGCATCCTTAACTTTTTTATGCACATTAATTTTAGAAAAATTTGGAAATTTTTTATATGCACTTTTTGCCCAAGCAACATATTTAGGATCTTGCACTTGAACTGATTTAGTTTCAACATTTTCTTTTCCCGAATCACTTTTAATTCGACTATAGAACGCACCCAAGTTTACATTTGGATTTTGGTTTTCTACTTTTCTATTTTCTAAAGTTAATTCAGGCATATAATTTCACTCAATATTTTTTATAATTTAAATTTACTTTTTACCATATTTGTTTTTAATGTAACTTAAGAACTCTCCATTTACCCAAGTTTTCCAGTTTTCCATAACTTCAGTATAGTTTGCTTTTCCATGTTCTTCTATACTTGCTTCTTTTAATAATTTTAATTTGTTACTTGCTAATAATGTATTCTCCGCTTCCAACATATCTGGAATTCCAATTTTATTTTTTGTATCTACCAAATATTGTTTTGATTCTGAAAGCATAGAAATATTTTTCCAAATTTGATCCATATTCATTCCAGAAACTCTCTGAATTTTATTAAACAAATCTGAATCTTTCAAATTATCTTCCATCAAATCTAATCTATCATATTTTGCAGAATATTGCATTAAATCTAATAAGCCCCCTTCATTTTGTGGATCGCTTATCCAATGCTTTTTTACTTCTGTAATTTCAGTTAATCTTCTTACTCTTTTTAATGAACCTTCAAATCTAATTGGTCGAGAAACAGTAATAATATCTGTTGCTTTAAACGAAGTTGTTGGAACATCTAAATCATTTACAACTCTATCCCAAACCGAATACGCAGAATCTCCGTGAATTGTACCCATTACAACATTTCCAGCAGCACCAACTCGCATAGCTTCATACAAAACTTTAGCTTCTAAACTTCTTACTTCTCCAACAATAATACTCGAATCTCCTAATCTTAACCCAACTCGCAAAGCTTCGTCTGGAGGAACTTCAATTCCTGTTTTTGAAACACTTATAGCTGATTGAGTTTTTAATCTTTGAATATTAAATCCAATATTTTTCATATATGTTCCTGGCAATTCTAAAGTATCTTCTTGACACAAAATTCTTGTACTTTGTGGAATCTCCAACATTAAAGCAGTCATCAAAGAAGTCTTACCAGAACCTCTTGAACCCGCAACCATAATTGTAGATTGCATATCTACAAAAAAAGATAACATACCCGCACTCAAAGAATTTATACCTTTTACATCAATTAACTGAGGCAAAGTCCAAGGAGTATTCTTATGCAATCTAAATGCAAAAGCTAAACCATCAGGACTTAAAGGCGGCCCAATTACTGCAACTCTTGTATCAAAATCAGGTAAATCATAATCTAAAACTGGATGTGCTTCATCAAAAGGTCTTCCAGATTCAGATCTTAATTTTGATACAACACTTTTTGCCTCATCAACCGAATACAATATATTTGTTTTACATTCTCCAAATTTACTATGAATTAATTTTATTGGTTTATTTCCAATTGGCGCATCAACATAAATATCTGTAATTGTTCTATCTTCTAAAAGTAATTCTAAAATACCATAACCCACAGTATATCGCGTAACAATTTCTGTTAATGCTTCTTGATCTTGCAAACTTAATGGAATTTTATATGCTTTTGCAACCCCTTTAATTGTTGATAAAAAAACTCTTTTAAAATATTCTTTTGTATTTGCCCCAATACTTGAAGATGAACTTGCAGGTCTATATTCTGCAACAATTTCTTTTGTTTTTGAAATTATAAAATATTTTTCAGGGGTCAAAGTATATTCTGGTGGATCAATTAAATACCAATATTCTACTTGATCTGGATGTTTAAAAATTTGAACATTTGTATCTTTTACAGTATATTCATCTACTAATTGTAAACCAGCAGTTTCTCCAAATAATAATCTCGAACCTATAAATGAAGGTTTAATTTCTGCATTAAAAATAGATCTATATAATGGTCCAGTTTCTGGAATTTGATTTAAATCTTTTAAATAATTTTTTGTTTCATCAATTATTTTTGTAGTTTCCAATTTCTTAAACAAATAAATTAATGTTTCTAAATATGGTATGGCACCTTTTTGATATGCTTCAGGCATTTTAGCCATTCTCATTTTTTCTTTATTTACTTCATCAAAAATAGTTAAATAGGCTAAAATTGGATCATATGCTAATAACTCGTGAGAAACTTTTACTAATAATGAATGTCTTGATGCCGTATATTGTTCATTAGATTCTTGACCATCACTTAAATGTTCTGGGCCCCAAACACCTTGTTGTTCAAACTCAATTAATAAATTAGATATTTCTGTTAACTTTAATGTTTGTTTCTCATCATAAACTCTTTCATAAACATCTGCCAAAACGATTAGGTCGGGTTTTTCTTTAGATGCAACACTACAAACATGCAATCTACAAGCTTTATCATCTGCCAAACTCGCAGAATAAACACAATTTTTACAATTAAAAACCAGATTTTTCTTATCATTTAGAGTTTTTAATAAATGATCTCCTACTCTATACCCACCAATAATCATTTTATCACCAAAACATTATATATAAATTATTATCCTTTTTAAATATATCTTATATATTAAGCAAAAATCGATACATATATTTAAAAGGCATTCCCACCAAATTTATATTATAAGATTAATTTTGCCGAAGGCTTTTTCTTTTGAAATTGTTAAAAACTTTGCTTATGAAAAGAAAAGTTGTTAACGCTTTTGGTGAACTTAAGCTTTTTTAAAAAGCTTAGAGGGGTTATCGTATAGTGGCTAGTATTACGGTCTCCAAAACCGTTAACCAGGGTTCGAGTCCCTGTGACCCCACTTTTTAAAAAATTATATTTGTGGTGATTAAATGACAACTAAAAATGAAGTTAAAAATGTAAAAGAAACAAAAGAATCTAAAATAGAAAAAGAAAAACTAAAAAATATTTATTTAATAGAATATTATATCAAAGATTTGAATAGTAATAAGATAATCGAAACTAACTTAGAAAAACACAAAAAAGATAATGAAAATATAATCTTTTTAAATGCTAAAAAACCTATATTTGAGAGTATGGGAAACATATTCCCCAAAGTAGAAGAATTTATTTATTCTGCAAAAGACAATGAAGAAAAAACATTTAAATTAGATGCTAAAGATGCTTATGGTGTGAGAGAAAAAGATTTGTTAAGAATTGTTCCATTAAGCAATTTTAAAGAAAATAAAATTAATCCTTTTATAGGATTAGCAATACAAAGTGAAGATATGTATGGAGTAGTAAAAAGTATTTCTGGTGGGCGAGTTCTAGTTGATTTTAATTCCCCTCACGCTGATAAAAATGTAGAAGTATATGTTAAAAAATTAAATGCATTAAACGACTTGGAAAAAATTAAACAAATTTTAGATACTTTCTTTAAGAAAATTAATGCAACATTTAAAAGTTTTGATAATGGAATAATTGAAATCAAATTGGTAACTGAAAATCAAGAAGTTTACAAACAATTAATTGAAGGTTTCTTAAAACAATTTGTTGATTTTAAAGAATTAAAGCTATAATAACAAATAGCTTTATTAACTCTTTTTTTCTTTTATTATTATGCAATTTTCTGAATTTAGTGAGAAATTAAGTTTATTAGAAACTACAGAATCACGACTAAAGATTAGAGATTATATTTTTGAGCTATATTTAAGCTTAGATCCTAATGAAAGAAAATTCACAACTTATTTATTACAAAGTCGAATTTTTCCAGCCTATGAAAATAAAGAATTAAATGTTGGACAAAGCATAATTGTTCAATCAATATCCAAAACTTTTGGGCACACAATAAAAGAAATAGAAAAGCATCATTTAAGTTCTGGAGATTTAGGAAAAACAGCAGAATACTTTTCAGAAATAAGAAGTCAAAAATCTTTATTTTCAAAAAAAATATCTTTAAAAGAAGTTTACAACACTTTAAAACAATTAGTAGAAACTACTGGTAAAAATAGCACAGACATTAAAGTAAATTTAATTTCTTCTTTATACAATAATGGTTCGCCATTAGAATCTAAATACATTACAAAAATTATTTTAAAAACTTTAAGATTAAACTTAGGAATACAAACAATTATTGAAGCGTGCGCATTAAAAGTTATGAAAGATAAAGGATATAATTTGCATGATGAGAATATGCAAGAATATAAAAAAATTAAAGAAATTATAGATTTAAAACAAAGTATCTCTAATGATTTGGGATTAGTTGTTTCTTTAATTTTTAATTCTAATTTAGATGCTTTAAATGAGATTAAAATAACTCCTGGCATTCCAATTAAAAGTGCGTTAGGTGAAAGAGAAAAAAGTCCAGAAGCAATAATTGATAGATTGGGTTATTGTATGGTAGAAGGAAAATATGATGGGTTTAGAACTCAATTACACAAATTAAATTCAAAAATAAATATGTACTCAAGAAGAGGAGAAGATTCTACAAATTACTTTCCAGAATTTTTGCCTATTTTAAAAAACATAAATCATGATTTTATTTTAGATTGTGAAGCTATAGGTTATGATGTTGATTCAAAAAAATTCTTAAGTTTCCAAGAAACAATCAAAAGAAAAAGAAAATATGATATTAAAGAAATGTCTGAAAAAATCCCAGTAAAATTAATTGCATTTGACATATTATATTTAGATGGCAAAGAAACTTTACATTTGCCATTAGAGGAAAGAAGAAAAATATTAGAAAAACTAATTGTAGAAATAAATAATTATAATATTCAAACAAGCATTGCAATTAAAACAGATAAACCAAAAGAATTAAAATCTTTTTTTGACAAATGCTTAGAATTAAGTTTAGAAGGAATTATGGCAAAGGATTTAAAAAAATCTTATGTTCCGGGATCGCGAGATTTTGGCTGGATAAAATTAAAAAAGAATTATTTGGATGGCCAGGCAGATAGTTTTGATGTTGTAATTGTAGGTTATTTTTATGGTCAAGGAAAAAATAAAAATATGCCTTCTAGTTTACTATGTGCAGTATATGATGAAGAATTAAATGAATATAATGTTATTGCTAAGGTTGGTTCGGGTTTAACTGAAGATCAAATGAAACTATTTAAAGAAGAATTTGAGAAAATAAAAATTAATAAACCTGAAAATGTAAATACAAATTTAGTTGCTGACATATATGTTGAACCTAAATTCGTAATTGAAATTATTTGTGATGAAATAACTAAAAGTCCATTGTACAAATCTACAAAAGGATATTCATTTAGATTTCCAAGATTTATAAAAATAAGAGAAGATAAATCTCCACAAGATACTACAAACATCATTGAAATTGAAGAGATGTATTTCTTACAGCATAAGAATCAAGCACCAATAAAATGAGTGAATAAAATGATTGCACACGTTAAAAACACAATCCCAAAAGGAAGATATAAAAAATATCATTTGACTCGCGCACTATCATTAACAGAAATAAAAAAATTGCCTTGTAAAACTTTTTCTTGCTCAAAAAGCACATTAAATAGATTCTCAAAAAAAGTAAAAATATTTTTAAAAGAAAATAATTATCACATAATAATAGAGAAACATTCTGGCAAACCATTATCTAATAATCCAAAAAATATTTTGAATGCAATAAAATTACATAGGCAAGGAAAAAGTTTAAGAAATATAGAAAAGGAAACGGGAATTAAAAAAAGTTCAGTACATTATTTAATAAAGAAAGCAAAAAAAACAAAAATAAAAAAAGGAAAAGTAATTATAACTATTTAAACTCTGGGCCTCATATTTCTTAATTTTAAAGCCTTTGCTTTATAATCTAATGCTCTTCTATTTTGAACTTTAATTCGTTCACTATGTAATCTATTTTCCCTTTGCATTTGATCATTTTTAGAAAGTAAGTCACCAAGCACAGAAGTCCCAAACTGATTAGATAACCTAGTTCTTTTATTTTCCATTCTCTGAAGCTTTTTATAAGTTTCTGGACTTAACAAATCACTTCTTAACCCATACTTTGAATATATCTCAAACAATCTATCTTCATGCATAGGATAGATTTTTGCACCAATTTCATAAATTGTTGTTAATTCTTTTCTTAATTCTGGATTCTCTCGTTTCAAAAGTTCCCAATCTACTTCAGGCAAATGCACCCCATATAATAAAAACACTAACTCTCCTGGAGTTGTAAATGACAAACGACAAACAGATTTAATTTTTAAAGCTAAATCTTTATCAAAAACCTTATCATTAATTAATTCATTAATTGTAATATCTAACGCTCTATTAAATTCAGCAACTACGTTATCATCTGTTTTTAATTTTTGTTTTTCAACTAACATTTCACTAATTAATTGTGGCTTTACAAAATATTGGTTATAGGCTCTATTTCCAATTATTTTTCCAAAGGTATAAAATCCAGGAGATGCTATTGCAAACAAACTTAAAAAATATATTAAAGTAACATTTTGTCTAACAAATGCTTTAATTCTCTCAAGTTTTGGATCATTTTTTAATAAAACATGATCTTCAATTTGTTTTTTCATATAATCACTCTAAATGTATTGCGGGTTTTCCAGGCTTACATTTAACAGCTTTATTTTCAGGGTCATATTTTTCTTTATCGTTAACTGCAAATATTTTTATTTTTAAATTTGTTCTCTTTTCTAATTCCAAAACATCTTTTAATAATTCTAATTCATTCGGGATAACATAAACAAATGCTTTAGTAATTGAATTTTCAGACTTATCTTGAATTACTTTTAATATATTATTTATATCGTTAGATAATCTTTCAATTACTTCTTCTTCTTTATCAAATTTAAAATTTATTTTTGATTCATTTACTTTTGGATAATTACTTAAAGCTATAAATCCTTTATTTCCAAATTTAGCCCATAAATCTTCAGTAATATGTGGACAAAAAACGTGCAACATTTGTAAAAATATAATTGCAGATTCTTTTGAAATCTCTTTTTCATTTTGAATTACTTCAAATAAAGATCTCAATTTTATTGTAACCACATTATATTTAAAATTCTCAACATCATTAAAATATTCTTTTAAATTTTTATTTAATTTGTGTAAAAACTTTTCCGAATCTTTTCCAAATTTAATATTCTCAAAATAAGAATACATTTTCAAAATAAATTTATAAGAACTATTCAATCCATTATCTGACCAAATAAAATCTTTTTCTGGACTTGAATTAGAAGTCAAATAAAATCTTAAAGAATCTGCACCATACTCTTCAATTGTATCTAATGGTTCTATTACATTGCCTTTACTTTTAGACATTTTTTCACCATCAGAACCTTTTACAATACCTTGTGTAAAATATCTTAATGCTGGTTCATCAAAATTTATCAATCCCAAATCCTTTAAGACTTTTGCATAAAATCTTGCATAAATTAAATGCATAGTTATATGCTCCGGGCCCCCAATATATTGATTTATTGGACACCAATAATTCGCTTTTTTAAAATCAAATATCTTATCGTTATTTTTTGAATCAGTATATCTTAAATAATACCAAGAACTATTTACAAAAGTATCCATAGTATCTGTTTCTCTTTTTGCATTTCCATTACATTTTGGACATTTTGTATTCATCCACTCTGAATTAGTTCTCAAAGGATTTCCTTGTCCAAATTTAACTTCTTTAGGTAATACAATTGGTAAATCTTTTTCCTCTAATGGAACTATTCCACACTTGTCACAATATACAATAGGAATGGGTGTGCCCCAATATCTTTGTCTTGAAACTAACCAATCTCTTAATTTGTATTGAACTGTTTTCTTACCTAAATTAATACTTTGTAAATATTCTGTAATCTTAATAATTGCATCTCTATTATTTAATCCATTAAATTTATCTGAATTAACTAATATTCCATCTTGAGTATATGCTCTTTCCATTGTATTAACATCTAAATTATTCTCTTTATTTTGTATTACTACTTTAATTGGAATATTATATTTTTTTGCAAACTCAAAATCTCTTTGATCGTGTGCTGGCACAGCCATAACCATTCCTGAAGCATAATCTGCCAAAACAAAATTTCCAGCATATATTGGCACTTGTTCATTAGTTAATGGATTAATAGCATATGCTCCAGTAAATACTCCTTCTTTTTCATAATCTTCTTGTTCTTTCTCAGAAACACTTTTTAATTTTTTTAAGAATTCTTGTACTTTAGATTTTTTTTCTTCAGTTACTAAATCCATTAATTTATTATGTTGTGCACTAATTACCAAAAATGTTACCCCATACAAAGTATCTGGTCTTGTAGTAAATACTTTCCAATCTTCATTATTAATTTTAAATATAACTTCTGTTCCAAAAGATTTTCCAATCCAATTTCTTTGTAATACTTTTGCTCTTTCTGGCCAATCAATTTTTTCCAAACCTTCTAATAAAGGCTCAACATATTTTGTTATATTAAAAAACCATTGTTCCAAATGTTTGATTTCTATTTCTGTATCCTCGTGTCTCCAACATTTACCATTTATTACTTGTTCATTTGCTAAAACACTTTCACATTTAGAACAATAATTTACAGGTGCTTTTTTTCTATAAGCAATTCCTTTTTCTAACATTTTTAAAAATATCCATTGATCCCATTTATAGAATAAAGGATCAGATGTTTTTAATGCTCTTGACCAATCATAACTCCAACCCATAGCTTTTTGTTGTTTCATAAAATTAGCAATTGATTTTGTAGTATAATCTTCAGGGTGCGTATTATTTTTTATTGCAGCATTTTCTGCGGGCAAACCTAAAGAATCATAACCTATAGGATAAAGAACATTATAACCTTGCAATCTTTTGAATCTTGCAAAAATATCTCCTAAAGAATACACAAATGCATGCCCCATATGTAATCCTGCACCAGAAGGGTAAGGAAACATATCCAAAACATAAAACTTTTCTTTTTTAGAATTCTCGTTTACTTCGAAAACTTTTTCTTTTTCCCAAGCTTCTTGAACTTTCTTATCAATACTTCTAAAATCAACTTCAGGCATAACATCACTTAAAATAAATATATTATATATAAGAATTAGAGAAAAAGGTTTAAAAGGTAAATGTCTAATCTAAATAAATTATGTTTAATGAGTTTCTTTTTTATATATTTCCTAAGTAATTTTATTATTGCTCTGAGATTGATCAGATTGGATTTAAATTGTGATTTAAGTGGATGATAAACTAATTAAGAAAATAATGGATTTTGCAGAAGTAAAGCAAGTAGTTATATCAAAGGAAGCTATTCAAGAGTTAGTTAATACTCATTATACAGATATAATAAATGATGCTGATGCAAAAGGAATTTTTGTTTTGGAAAAGGATTTTGTTTTAGACTATTTGAAAGAAAACCCGGATAAAAAAATAATTGCAGAAAAAACACAATTGCCAACTGAAATTTTAAAAAGTATTAAAATACCCGCATTAGATTGTGAATCAAATTTTATAATTCCTAAAAATAGACATTATTCTGAAGATCAATGTTTTAAATGCGATATTACTGATTTTGACAAATTTTTTAAAGAAAAATACAAAGAATTGAGAAAAATTTTATTAATGCATAACAACATTTCTCCAATTTCTAGTAAGGCATTAAAATATATGCAAGAAGGAGAAACTGTTTGTTTAATTGGAATGGTTATAGAAAAACGAGAAAGTAAAAAAGGAAATATAGTTATAAGTTTAGATGATTTAGAAGGAGAATTTAAAATAATAATTTCACAAAGTTCAAAATATTTTGAAAATGAAAAAAATTTTATTATAGATGATGTTTTTGCAGTTAGTGGAAAATATTTAGGCAATAATATAGTTATTGCAGAAGAAATTGAATTTCCAGGATTATCAAATAAACCTATGAGAAAAGCAGAAAGAGATTTGAATTTAGTTTTAACTTCAGACATACATTTAGGCAGTAAATTATTTTATGAAGACATGTTTAAAGATTTTATTAGTTGGTTAAATTGTAAAGGTATTGATGAAAAAGAAAGAGAAGAAATTAATAAAATAAAATATTTGGCAATTGCTGGAGATTTAGTTGATGGTATTGGAGTTTATCCACAACAATTAAGTGAATTAAATATTATTGATATATATGAGCAATACGAATTATTGGCAAATTATTTATCGCAAATTCCAGAACATATAGAAATATTTTTGTTACCTGGAAATCATGATTCAGTAAGATTAGCAGATCCGCAACCTATCATTCCTAAAAAATTTGCTAAACCATTATATGATTTGAAAAATATTCATTTTTTAAGTTCTCCAAGTAATATAATTATCGAAGGTGTAAACACACTATTGTATCATGGAAACTCAATGAATACTTTACAATTTCAATTAAAAATAGATCCTAAAAAAGCAGAATTAGCAATGGAAAAATATTTAGATAGAAGGTGCTTAAACCCAGTATTTGGTAAACGACATATTTCAATTCCCGAACCAAATACAAATATGATAATTAAAGATGAGCCAGACATTTTTGTTACGGGCCATATACATTCTAATGCATATAAACAATACAAAGGAACATTAATGGTTAATCCTGGTTGTTGGCAAGGTCAAACAATATATCAAAGAGAACAAGGCCACATTCCTACGCCTGGGCAAGTACCAGTTATAAAACTGCAAAAAGGAAATTATTTTGAAAAACAATTTATGTAAGGTGTAATTTATGGAAATTCCGATTTGTGATATTAATACAAAAAAATATTTTGAAAGAATAATTTCTGAATCTGATTCTTTATACGAGATTGCTGGAAAAGCAAGAGCATTAAATAAAGATTTAACAAATGAAGTTGAAATAAAACAAGCATCTAATTTAGCAGATCGAACTGAAAAAATTACTGGGCCAGTAGGATTAACAAAAAGATATTTTGAAGTTTTTGAAAGAACACAAGATAGAACAAAAACTATTTTTGAAATTTTTAAAGAAATTATTGAAAACAAATTAGGTCATTATGATACTGACGATGAAAAAGTTTCTCAAGCAGTAAAAACAGCATTGATGTTATTAACAGAAGGAGTAGTAGTTGCACCAGTAGATGGATTACCAGAAGTAAAAGTTTCTGAAAATATAGACAAAAGTAAATATGTAGATTTATATTTTGCAGGACCTATAAGAGCTGCTGGTGGAACCGCAACAGTATTTCCTTTAATTTTAGGACATTATGCATCTATTTTAATGGGTTTAAGTGTTTACAAACCAACCGATACAGAAATAGAAAGATATGTTGAAGAAAATAAAATTTATCACCAAATAACTTCAAGACAATATAAAGCAAAAGATGACGATATTCGACACATAATAAAAAATTGTCCTGTGTGTGTGAATGGTGAAGGAACAGAAGATGAAGAAGTTGAAATTTATAGAAATGTAAGAGGCGTTAGAACTAACAAAGTTCGAGGAGGAGCAATGTTAGTTATTAACGAAGGTTTAGGATTGAAATCTGCAAAATTAATGAAGTTTGCAAAATCTTTAAACTTAGATTGGAATTGGCTAAGTAAATTTATTAAAGTACAAGACAACGCAGGAAAAAGAGAAATAAAACCAGTTAAAGGATATTTAGAAGGTGCTGCTGCAGGACGTCCAATATTTTGTTACCCTTCAAGATTTGGAGGATTTAGATTAAGATATGGAAAAACTCGAACTACTGGTTTAATGGGCACAGCAATTCATCCAGTAACCATGTATTTATTAGAAGAATTTCCTGCAATAGGTTCACAATTAAAATTAGAAAGGCCTGGAAAAGGAACAACAATTACAAGTTGTGATGAAATTGATGGTCCAGCAATTTTAACAAAAACTGGTGTAAAATATTTATCTAAAATTGAAGAAATTCCAAAAGATGTAATTAAAATTTTAAGCTTAGGAGATATATTAATTACTGTTGGAGATTTTAGAAAATCTGGACATCCATTTGTTCCAGTAGGATTCTGCGAAGAATGGTGGCAAAAATTATTTTTAAAACAAATATCTGATGAACAAAATAAAGAATATGAAAATTTAGATTATAAAAATTTAGATGTTTATACTGCAATAGAATTAAGTGAAAAATTTTCATTACCATTACACCCAAAACATATTTTTTATTATGCACAATTAAATAAAGAAGATATTGCCTTAATAAAATATACTTTGGAAAATTCTAATTATGGTTTTGAAAATAATAAGTTAAAAGAATTAATCTTAGAACATAATTTAGAATTAGAAAATGCTTTTATAAAATCAATAATACCTTTTGAAAAAAAAGATAAAGAAATTATTTTAAATTCTAATGTAGCATATGCTTTACTAAAAACTTTTGGAGCAATTTCAAAATCCCAATTGCCTGTAGAAGAAGACCCATTAAAAATATTATCATTTTTAGCTGGATTCGAAATAAAAGATAAAGGGCGAACTTTTATTGGTGCAAGATTGGGTAGGCCAGAAGCTGCAAAACCTAGAAAAATGGATGGTTCTCCGCAAGGATTATTTCCTATTTCTAAATTAGGTGGTGCAACAAGAAACATAAATAAAGCAGCAGATGCTAAAGGTCAAGAATCAAAAGGATTATTGGGAAATACAAAATTAAGTGAAATTTCAATAAGATTATTTAGATGTAATAATTGTAATGCAGAAATACCTTACAAACATTGTTCAGTATGTAATTCTAAAACTGAAGAATTATTATTTTGTAAGACTTGTAATAAAAGTGTTTTAACAAAAGATTATGAAAATAAAGAACATATTTGTAGAACTTGTGGGGGTTATTTACGAGATTATTATATGGGTAATTATGATTTCGCACAAGTATATCATACAGCGTTAGCAAATTTAAAAATATTTAATGCACCTCCAGTAGTAAAAGGTGTAGAAAAACTAATTGCAGAAATAAAAGAAGCAGAACCAATAGAAAAAGGAATTTTAAGAGCAAAAAATGATGTTTATGTTTTTAAAGATGGGACTATAAGAGCAGATTTATTGGATGCAAACATATCCCATTTTAGGCCTTCAGAATTAGGATTAACTTTAGAACAAATAAAAAAATTAGGTTATGAAAAAGATATTTGGGATATTGATATAAATAATGAAAATCAAATGTTAAGATTATTTCCACAAGATGTAATAATTAATTCTTCTGTTGGAGATTATTTTGTAAATGTTGCAAATTTTGTTGATGAATTATTAGAAAAATATTATGGTTTAGATAAATTTTATAATTGTGAAAAAAAAGAAGATTTAATTGGACATTTAATTTTAGGTTTAGCACCTCACACTAGTGCAGGAGTTGTTGGGCGAATAATAGGATTCTCAGATGCAAAAGTAATGTTTGCGCATCCTTATTATAATACTGCAAAAAGAAGAAATACAGATGGAGATCAAGATTCTATGATTTTAATGTTAGATGCATTAATAAATTTTTCAACAAGATATTTGCAAAGTAAAAGAGGAGGAAAAATGGATGCTCCTTTAGTTGCAACATTAGTTATAAATCCAAATGAAATTGATGATGAAGCACATGAAATGGAAACTGGTTATGATTATCCTTTATTATTGTATGACGCAGCAGAAGCAATTTCTGATCCTTATTTAAAAGAAATTCCTGTTGTAAAAAACATATTAAATACTGAAGATCAATTTACTTGTTTAGGCTTTACACACGATACATCTCAATTTGATTTGGGCCCAAAACAATCTCGTTATACTAAATTAACAGACATGACAAAAAAAATATTATTACAAAGTGCAATTCAAGATAAAATTGAGGCTGTAGATAAAAAGGGAGCATTAGAATTGGTTGTGAGTACGCATTTATTTCCAGATTTAATTGGTAATGCGAGAGCCTATACTCGACAACAATTTAGGTGTACAAAATGTAATACTAAATTTAGACGATTGCCTTTATATTCTGAAATGCGTTGTCCAGCATGTAAACAAGGAAATATTATTATGACTATTTCTGAAGGTTCAGTTAGAAAATATTTAGACATAGCAAAACAATTAGTATATGGCAAACAATTAAGCAATTACACTCAAGAGAGGTTAGAAATCTTAGAATGTGAAATTGAAAGTGTTTTTTGCAAAGAAAAAACAAAACAAAAAAACATAGGAGATTTTTTCTAATTTTTTATTTTTTAAAAC
>CAZQQS010000003.1:0-33134 GCA_964595665.1 uncultured archaeon
TATAAATACATCTAACAAAACATTTAAAAATAAACCCTGTTTTATTTGATAATAGGTGGAATAATGAGAATTGTATTAAGTGGACCAGGAGATATTGATTATCATTTTGGAGAGTTATTAAAAATTCCTAAAGAAAAAATGGATAAACACATAGTAAACATAACCAGGAGTTTGTTAGATTATGAATTGGTTTTGTTGCCAGATAAAGGTATTTCATTAGAAATTGCTAAGAAATATAAGGAATTAAATGGTAAGAAATTAATTGCTACTTTGCCTAAAGATGACTCAGAAATAGGTATAAAACATTTACAATCTTATTTAGATTTGGGATTATTTGATGAAATTATTAATACTAAAACTTGGTATAAACACGATTTAACACATAATTTGTTTGGTGATATTATTTTGTTTTTAGGGAATTCTTTGGGATCTGTTGGAGAATTAAGTTATGGTTTTTATCTGTATAAACTTTTAGGTAAAAATATAACTAAATTAAATTTTGATATGCGAGCAGGTCAAAATATTCCTTTAACTATTTTTATTTACAAGCCTTTTGTAAAAGATAAATTGAGTTTTGAAATTGAATCTTATATTAAAAAAGCACAAGGTCAAATTTTTTATATTGAAAATGCAGAAGAGTTGAAAGAAAAATTAAAAGAATTAAAAGGTAATTAAATGAAGATAATCTCGTGGAATTTGGCAGGTATTAAATCAGGTATAAAGAAGGGGCTTTTTGATTTTATGCTAAAAGCTAATGCAGATTTTTATTGTTTTCAAGAAGTTAAATCCCATGAAGATGTCCAATATAAAGATTATTTGTGTTACACTTACAAAGCAAAAAAAAGAGGGTATTCTGGGATAACAATTTTTACTAAAATTAAACCATTAAACATAATTTATGGTTTGGATAATCCAGAATTTGATAATGAGGGCAGAGTTTTGACTTTAGAATATCCTAATTACTATTTAATTAATAGTTATTTTCCACATTCTGGAAGGAATTTAGAAAGATTAGATTTTAAATTAAGATTCAATAAAGTATTTGAATCTTTTTGTAAACAATTAGAATTGAAAAAACCATTAATAATTTTAGGGGATTTTAATGTTGCCCATAAAGAAATTGATTTAGCAAATCCTAAAGAGAACAAAAAGAATGCTGGTTTTACTTTTGAAGAAAGAAATTGGTTTAATAGTTTTATTGAGAATTATATAGATACATTTAGAATTTTTAATACCACAAAAGGAAATTATACTTGGTGGGCTTATCGTAATAATTGTAGAGCTAAAAATATAGGTTGGCGTATTGATTATTTTATAGTATCAAAAATATTGGAAAAGAATATAGAATCAAGTTTGATTTTAAAAGATGTTTTTGGTTCAGATCATTGTCCTATTGAATTAAAAACAAAACATATATAAATAATAATTATGTATTTGTTGTATGTTAAATAAGACACAAAGAATTTTAAAAGATATAAAAAGTTTAAAAGTTCAAGGTGCATCAAATGTTGCTTTTGCATGTCAAGATGCATTTCTTTTTGAAGTTCAAAATTACAAAGGAAAAGATATATTAAAAGATTTTACAAATTTGGGGAAAGCTTTTTGGAAATCTCGAGATACTGAACCGGCGATGAAGCACTTTATTTCAAAATTTTTAGTTTATTTAGAAAAGAATTTAAATGATAAAAAAAGAAAAGAAAAATTAATGGATTGGATTTGCGATTTTAAGAAACAACAAGTAAATGATATTTATACTTTAACGCATAATGTTAATAAATTACCAATTCATAAAAAAGTAGTAGTGTTTACTCATTGTCATTCATCAATAGTTGTAAAATCAATTTTAGAATTACATAAATTAGGTAAATTAGATTTTGTTGTAAATACTGAAACAAGGCCTTTATTCCAAGGAAGAAAAACATCTAAAGATTTAATTAAGAAAGGAATTTTAGTTTATCATATTGTTGATTCATCAGTTTACGCTTATGCTAAAATGTTATTAAAAGAAGGTAAAAAAATTATTTTCTTTTCTGGTGCAGATGTTATTACAAAAGATTTTAAATTGGTAAATAAAATTGGAACAAGTCAAATAAGTTTAGCAATGAATTCTTTAGGAATAAATCATTATGTATTTACAACTTTAAATAAAATTGATCCTATAAGAACTTATAATACTTTGAAAGATGTTGAAATAAGAAGTGCAAAAGAAGTTTGGGATGAACGAGAATTAAAAATATTAACACAAAATTTTGCATTTGATATTACTGAAAAAGAATTTATTTCAGGAATAGTAACAGAAAAAGGAATTTTAACATTAAGAAATTATAATCGATTTGTTAAAGTTAATTTAGATGAAAAAAAATATTGGAATTTATTTAGGTGAAATGTATGCAAAATTATAGTTTAGATTTACGAGTACAATATTTAGATATGGAAACTCCTGCTTTAATTAGTATTATGAATGAGATTGATGCTAAAGAGTTGGGTGTTGGTCCAGAAGATAGAATTGTTTTAAAAAATCCTTTAACAAATGAGTTTACAGTATCTGTTGTAGATATTTCTAAAAATATTATTCCTAAAGGAACAATAGGTATAACAAATTCTATAAAAAAAGAATTTAATTTAGAAGGTGTGCAAAAATTAAATGTATCTCAATCTACTAAACCAAGAAGTTTTTCGTATATTTCAAAAAAGATTGCGGGAAAAGAATTAACTAAAGAAGAAATGAAAGAGTTAGTTGAAGATATTAAACATAACAAATTATCTTCAATAGAATTAACTGCTTTTGTTACAGCTGTTAAAATTAATAATTATACTGATCAAGAAACTTATGCTATGGCAAAATATATTGCTGATTCAGGATCAAAATTAAATTTAAATGTTGATGGAATAATTGTTGATAAACATTCTATTGGTGGAATAAATGGACGAGCTACTATGTTAGTTGTTCCAATAATTTCTTGTTTTGATGAATTATATATGCCAAAAACAAGTTCTAGAGCTATAACATCTCCTGCGGGAACTGCAGATGCGATGGAAGTTTTAGCAGATGTAAATTTAGATGCTAAAAGATTTAAAGAGGTTGTTGAAAAAACTCATGGTGCAGTTGTTTGGGGTGGGGCTTTTGATTTTGCGCCTGTAGATGATAAAATAATTAAAATTGAAAGACCTTTAAGAATTGATCCTCAAGGCCAAGTTATAGCTTCTGTTTTATCAAAAAAATTATGTGTTGGTGCACAAAAAGTAGTTATTGATTTACCTGTTGGAAAAGAAATGAAAGTAAAAACTATTGAAGAGGCTGAAAAAGTTGCTCGAAGATTTGTTACTGTTGGAAAAGAATTAGGTATGGATGTTCGAGGTATAATAACAAATGCAAATTCCCCTTGTGGTGATGCTTTTGGCCCGGCTTTAGAAGCAAAATATGTTTTAGAAACTTTAGAAGGTAAAAGAGAAGATAACTTAGCTGGAAAAGCTTGTGAATTAGCAGGTATAATTTTAGAAATGACTAATCAAGTTGAAAAAGGTAAAGGTACTAAAAAAGCAAAAGAAATATTACATAGTGGTAAAGCATTGAAAAAATTTAAACAAATTATTGCTGAGCAAGGAAAATTAATTGATAAATCTGAAAATGTTGTTTTAGGACAATATGTTTATGAATTTTTAGCTCAAAATGATGGATACATACAAGAATTAAGTGTTTTTGATTTTACAAGTGTTGCATTAAGTGCTGGAGCACCATTTGATAAGGGTGCTGGAGTATTGTTAAATGTTAGACCAAATCAAAGCATAAAAAAAGATGATGTTTTATTTAGAATTTATGCAAACAACAAAGACAAATTAAATTTTGCAGTTGATTTAGCAAATAAATTAAAACCAATTAAATTCGAAGAAATAGTTTTAGAAGAAATTTATTAAAGAATATCTTTTAAAACTTAATTAGGAAAATAAAAAATTAAAAAGAAAAGATTCTAACCAAGAATCTTTTTGATTTTAGCTATTGCATCTACAATATCTTTTTCGTTTTTAGCTCCAGCACAAATCATTTTTCCGTTTTTGAAAAGTAATAAGCTTACGTTAGGATCATATAATCTAACTATTGCCCCAGGGAATTGTTCTGGTTCATATTCAACATTATCTAATTTTGTTGCTAAACTAAATAAATCAATTTTCAAATCTAATTGTGCATTGGCAACTAAATTTACAATTCTATATTCGGGCTTAGTAGGTATTTTTATACCAGGAGTTATATCTTTTAATAATTTACAAGTGTTAATGATTCCTTTTGAAATATCGCTTTCTTTTTGTGCTCCAGCACAATTGATTTTTCCATTTTTAAAAAGAGTTATAGTCATTCGAGGTTCGTCTAATCGCATAATAGCTCCAGGGAATTGTTCTGGCTCATATTCTACGCTTGGCAATGAAACTGCTATGTTAAATAAATCTAAATTAGTTTCTAAATTACTAACTGCTACTAAATTCACAATTGTATAATCTTTTTTTGGACTATTCAAAAAATCACCTTTAAAAGTTTTACTGCTTTATATACTTACTTATAAAAGAATAATAGAAACATTTATAAACACGCCCTATATATTTATATATTTATTAAAGGTGGTAATATGTTTGATGGTGATCAAGGAGCTTCAATGCCCGATGTAGGTGGGGATTTTGAACCCAAAAAGAGTTTTTTTCAAAAGATTTTCTCAAAGAGTGAAACAGCTATTCCTGTAGTATTAATTGTTATACTTTTAATTATACTAGTTTTAGCTTTTAGTGGTTGGGATTATTCAAGTACTCCTATAATTGGGGGTGCATTAAAAGAATTGTTTGGTGTAAAACAATATAATGTTTTGGTAATTGGAAAACCATCACAAGTAAGTTTAAACATGTTAAACAAACCTGATTTTAGAAAGAAATATACTCCTATTTTTAGAGATGAAGAGACAATGCAAATGAATCCAGAGAATTATTTGAAAAACTATGATTTCATAATTTTGGATCAAAGTGATTCTGGTACTCAAATGGGTATGTCTGGTTCAATTCCATATCAATTAGCTCAAGCTTTAATACAATATGTTAAATCTGGTAAGAGTTTAATAATTGTTGGTAATTCAGGACATGTTGCTCCAGATTATCAAGATGGTTATGGTTATCAAGCATTATTTCAAGGAATATCTCCTGTAACTTGTGATAAAAGTTTAGTTTATAGTAGGCCTTGTGAACAATCAGCAGTAAAATTATCAATTTTACAAAATACTCAACAATTGAATATATTTGGAGAAATAAACCAAGTTCCTGAACAAGTATTTATAGATGCTGGAACTCCTGGAATTAATTTAACTCACTATGATGTTGCAATGTCAAAGGGTTCTGAGTTATTTACTTTAAGAGATGTAAGAACTGGAAAATATCATACTGGTATAGCTATGAGTAAATCTGGTTTAGGAAAAGTAATTTATATTTCTTTTAAAGAATATGGTCATTTTCCAAGTATAATGCAAATCTTATTCAAGTATTTGGTATAACCAAATACTTATTCTTTTATTTTTTTAATGCTTTCTAAGGGATAATATGTTTGAAATTAGTTTATTCTTACTTTATAATAATATTAACTGGCCTAATTGGTTAGTTTTTTTAATTAATGCTGTTGGTTTTTTTGTTATAATTAAAATAATTTATATGTTATTGAAAGTAGTAATTAGACAATTTACTAAAAGAACTAAAACTACCTTTGATGATGATTTGTTAAAAGTTTTAGAATATCCTTTATTGATTGCGTTATCTGTTATTTTTATCTTGTCTTCTATAAGTGTTTTTGCTTTTAGTGAGACTATTTTAAATGTAATTAATAAATTAGGAAAAAGTATATTAGTAATAATTGGAACTTGGTTTATTTATTCTTTAATTGGAATAATATACAAACATATTTTATTACCATTTTCTAAGAAAAGCAAATCTAATTTAGATGATCAGATTTTTCCAATTGTTAGAAAAGTATTAAGAATAATTATATTTATATTAGCTGGAATTTATATTTTAGATATATTTGGGATAAATATTACTCCTTTATTAGCAGGAGTGGGTATAGGAGGTTTAGCTTTAGCATTTGCTGCACAAAAGGTTTTAGCAGATGTTTTTGGAGGTATATCTCTATTATTAGATGAAGCTTATTTTATAGGAGATAGAATAAAGGTAGCTGACTTAATTGGAACAGTAGTAGATATTGGTTTGAGAAGTACTAAAATTAAAACATTTGATAATAATGTTGTAACTGTGCCAAATAGTGTTATTGCAAATAGTAATATTGAGAATTTTAATAGCATCTCTAAAGAGTTTGCTGTAAGATTTACATTAGGTATTACTTATAATACTTCTATAAAGAAAGTAGAATTAGCTAAAAAAATAATTGCTAAATGTATTAAGTCTAATAAATATGTTATTAATGAGCCTACAATTACATTTAATACTTTTAATAATTCATCATTAGATTTATATATATCCTTTACTATAGATAATTATTCTAATAAATTAGAAGCTGTTGATGATATAAATACAAAAATCAAAACAGAATTTGATAAAAATAAAATAGAGTTTGCTTTCCCTACGCAAACAATATATCTTGCAAAGTGAGGTGTTTTTATGGGTAAGAAAGAAATTGAAGAAATGATATTAAAATTACAAAGGACAGGCCAATTAGATAAATCTAGATGGTTAGAAACTATGGATCAAAGAATTCCACCTTCATTTAAGAAAAGAATAGTTGAAAATGATAAAACTGTTTTAAGAGAATTAATCATGCCTAATTGGGTTACTTGGGAATTTTTAAGAGAATGGGCTTTAGATGATGTTAAAAGATTAAATTGTAGTGCCTGCGGAAAAGTAACTGACGATTTCACAAACTTTAAACAAGTTAGTTTGTGTTCAGAATGCTTAGAGACTTTAAAACAGATGTGATTATGTTAAAAAAAACTATTTTCACAATCTTTTTTATTTTCTTATTTATTACTCTAAGCAATAGTGTTTTTTCTAATTCTATAAATTATGAGATATCTACAGATTTGCCTGTTAAAGACCCATATTATGTTGGGACTTTAGTTAAAGATTTATCTATTTCATTTGTAGATTCTTCAAATATTTTAATAAAAGAAGATTACAATTCTTTAAAAGTTAAATTAGGATTAGAAGAATATTTATTTTTAAAAGAAAAGGATAATAAATATCATTTGAGGAATTTTTATATTCAAAGTAATTTTATAATAAATAATAGATTTGCAATTGATATAAAAACGCCTACAGAAGGATATTCCAATACTAAAAAGAGTTATGCTATAAGAGACATATCAAATAATTTAATATTAAAGAATAATCCTGAATTACAATTTTCTAAACTAACTGTTAATGAGAAAATACAATTATACTTAGAATTTGAATCTATAAAAGATATTTCTAATATGACTTGTTTTATTAGTTATAACAATTCTAAGAGCAATTTAAATTGTAATAGAACTGTTTGTTCCATAAATTTTTTAGTTCCGGAAGAATTAAAAGAAATAAATTTTATTTGTAATTATGATAAAACTGTAGATGATGTAAAAACTAAATATCCATTTATTTTAACTATTAATCCAGAATTATCAAAAGGTATATATATTAAAGAGATTATTAATCCAGAAGATAGAGTTATAAAAAATCCTTTTGAAGTTTGTTTTAATATTTATTATAAAAGTAACAGATTATTAAAAGATTATTATGAGATAGATTTATTTGTAAATAATGTTAGCACAAACTTTTATGATAAAGGAAATAATTATTGTTTTACTAAGTTTTTATTTCCATTTTCTAATTTAGATTTAGATTTAGTTTTATTATTTGATGATTCAGAATATTATTTTGAATATGATGAAAAACTAAAACCAGGTTTATTTTGGATTATTTTATTTATAATTGTAATTGGGTTTATAATTATTAATATAATTTTAATAATAAGAAGTATAACTTCTAAAGAAGATTTGAATTCTTTAGTTGATAAAAGAGATGCATACCAAACAAGATTAAAATTAGTTAAAGATAAATATTTGCAAGGGAATTTAGATAAAAGAGAATTTGAAAAAAGTTTACAAGAATATACTATTAAGATTTCTTGGTTAAATGAACAAATATTAAGATTAAGAAAAGAGGATAAATTTAAAGCACCAAAATTTGTTCCTAAAACTCAAGATTCAAAACAAGCTCCTCAAGAATTATTAAATGCTTTAAATACAAATGAAAATATTTATGACAATAAAGAATTATTTGTTGAAGAAACAGATGTTAATGTAAATGCAAAGCCAACGTTCTATAGTAAAATAAAAGATTGGTTTAAGAATCTAAAAGAAAAATTAAATAAACCTAAACAAGAAAAAAAGAAAAAAGAGAATAAAGATTTAGAGGATATCTTTGCTAAAAAGGATTTGGATAATTTAGATAAAAATGTAGATTTGGATTTAAAGATCAATTCTAATGAGAATGATTTGGAAAATGAATTTGATATTAGAAAATGGCAAAAATAATATAAATATGATTGTGTGTGATATATATGGCTTTTAAGGACTTTATGAAGAAGTTAGTTCCAAAAATAGGGAAAGAAGAAGAAAAAGTAGAAGAAACTATTTCGGAAGATGCTTCTGAAAAATGTGCTTTTTGTCAGGGCGAGAATCCTGATAAAAAATGGTTAGGCCAAAAATGGCATAATAATTGTTTAAGAAAAGCAAAAAAGATGGCTAAGAAGGCATTATAATGTTTTGGAAAAATTTATATGATTCAATATCAAGGCTATTTGATAATTTATGGAAGTTTGCAGGTAAAACTACATCCATATTAGTTGCATTTGTATTTATCGTTTTTTCTTTGGGAACTTTGTTTGGGTATTTTATAGCATTATCTTCTAATTTAAGACCTGAAATGACTTTTTTATTGTTAATACCCCCAATATTAGGAATATTTTCATATTATTATAGAACATTAGCAACATTATTATTTATTGTTTTTTTAATAATAATTTTAATTTAAAGAATATTCTTTATCTATTATATAAGTTATATTCTTAACAAATAAGATCTTTTCTATTTCTTTTCGTTCATCATCTTCTATAGGATACTTTACTTTTAAAGAAATATTTTCTATTTCTGCTTTCATAGATAAATTATTTTCACTTTTGTATTTTCTAATTAAAGTAATAACTTCTTTAAAATTTTCTCCTTTTGACAATATAGTTTCATTTACGGCTTTATTTTCAGTCCAATTAAGATTTATCAAGGTATTTTCTTTTACATATTTTTTGAATATGTTTTGGTAAATTTCTTCAGTAGTAAATGGTAAGAATATATTAAATTGATTTAGTATTTCTAAAGATACTTTGAATATTGTTGATGCTAATTCTTGTTTTTCTTTATCTGAGCCATTATAAAATCTATATTTTATAAATTCTAAATAATTATCACAAAAATCAAAGTAAAAGAAATCTCTAATTCTTTGTATAGCGTGTGAGTAATCCATTTTTTCTAAATCTTCAATATTTAATTTATTTATAGAATATAGTTTTTCTAGTATCCAAGTATCAATAAAATTCTCTGATTTTATTTCTGGAATAGTTTCAAAATCTTTTATTGCCAAATTAACAAAATTCATTGAATTCTCTAATTTAATTATTAGTTTTCTTGCAGTTAACATTTCTTTTTCCGAGTAAGAAATATCATCTCCTAAAGTTACTTGCGCACACCAATACCTAAAAGCATCTTTACCAAACTTATCCAATAATTCTTGAGGTGCAATAATGTTACCTTTACTTTTAGACATTTTGTCTCCTTTAGAATCTACTACATATCCATTAATCATTAATGTATTCCAAGGTAATTTACCTAAATGATATAATGTTTTAACTATAGTATTAAATGCCCATAAAGTAATGATATCTTGACCTTGTGGTCTCATACTCATAGGAATTACATTAGAAACATCTTTATCTGGCCAACCCATATTAATTAAAGGTGTTAAAGCACTTGTAGACCAAGTATCCATTATACTTTTATCAGCTATAAATTCATTAGAGCCGCAGTCACATTTATTTTTAGGATAAGATTCTTCAGGATATATTGGTAAATCCTTAATATCTGCAAATATTGGTTTATTACATGATTTACAATACCATACAGGAAATGGAACTCCATAGAATCTATCTCTTGATATGCACCAATCCCATTGTAAATTTTTAACCCAATTATCATATCTAATTTTCATATGTTTTGGAATCCAACTAATTTTATTTGCCTCTTCTATAAAAAATTCTTTATCTTTTAAATAATCAATATACCATTGATCATTAACTAATATTTCTACAGGGCTTAAACATCTTTCATGACAGTTTACTGCGTGATTTATTTGTTTTTGATCTTTTAATAAATTTTCTTTTTTCAAATCTTCAATTATTTCTTTTCTTGCATCTTCTATTTTTAAACCAGCATATTTTCCACAAATATCCGTCATTAGTCCATTATTAGTAATAGCTTCTTTTAAATCCAAATTATATGCTTTGTACCATTCCATATCTGTTTGATCTCCGAAAGTACAGCACATTACAATTCCTGAACCTTTATTTATATCAACTTTATTATCGGCTAATATTTTTACTTTTTGATTAAATAAAGGTACTATTGCATTTTTTCCTATTAAATTTTTATATCTATTATCTTCTGGATTAACAAATATTGCAACACATGCGGGTAAAAATTCTGGACGAGTAGTTGCAATTATTATTTCTTTTCCATCTTCTAATTTGAAAATTAAATCATTAAAATAAGTGCTTTTCTCTAAATCTACTAATTCAGCTTGAGATATTGCTGTTTGACATTTAGTACAAAATAGAATAGGACCTTTTTTTCTATATATTTTTCCTTTAGAATATAAATCCAAAAAAGAATATTGTGCTACTCTAACAACTTCAGGAGATATAGTTCTATATAATAAATTCCAATCACAAGATAAACCCAATTTATTAAAATCAGAGTGTAATTCTTCTTCCGCTTCCTTAGTATGTTTTAAGCATAATTCAATAAACTTACTTTTTTCTAAATCCTTAGCTCTTATTTTTGCTAATTTTTCAACTAATAATTCAGTAGCTATTCCATTATCATCTAATCCAAAAGGATAAAATACATTATAACCCATTTTTCTTTTAAATCTTGCAATAAAATCTGGCAAAACATATGAATAAGCGTGTCCAATATGCATTTTTCCAGAAACTGTTGGAGGAGGAGTATCTATACTAAATATTTTTTTAGTATTGTCTTCAATGTATTTGTATACCTTATTCTCTTTCCAAATATTTTCAACTTTAGTCTCAATTTCTTTAAAATCTTGCATTTAAATCACTCATTTCAATATATTTATTTTAATAAAAAATCTAAGAATTTAGGGTATTACAAATATGCTATTAATTGTCCTTCTTTATATTTAAAAGAACCATATATTTTATTTTCTTTAGATTTTAAGAATTCAGGGATAGGTTGTTTTTTAATAGAATCCCATAATAATCCTTTAGTAACGTGTATTATTCCTTCATTAGTTAATGCGTAACCAACATTATCAAAAAATTCTATAATTTCCCCTTTACCAAAATTGATTATTATTCCGTTAGTTGTTTTTTCTAAAATACCTTTTTTTCCATTAATTTCGATAATATTGGTTTCAGTTAATATTTTTCTTTTTTGGTTTTGAATAAATTCAAGAATATTTCTAGAGAATTTTTTAGATAATATACTCCTTAAAAATTTATTTAATTCAGAATTTATTTTCGATCTTTCTTCAGAATTAAGTTCTACATTATTTTCTTGTTTATTAGTTTTATTTTCATTTAACATATTATTTGGATTTTTTCTTAAAGTTTCCCAAACAAAAAAATCTAAATCTAATACTTTTTTAGGATCTAGTAATATTTCTAAAAGTTTTCTAAAATCTTTGCCAATAAATCTTGATTGATTTTCAGCAATTGTTTTCATAGATTCTAATATTAATCTACTTCTTTCAGCTAAATCAAAGAAATCCAAATAAAAATTACTAGATTTATTTAAATCATTATTTAAGAATTCTTTTAAATTATTATAACTTTTTTCAAATTCTTTAATATTAAATTTTTTAATTAGATCTACTATATCTTTAGAATATTCTAATCGTCTAATATTTGAACTTAAATCTGTTGCACTTTTTAAAACTGATTCAAATTTAGATATTTCTTTTTTATTCTTAATTCCAGATAATTCCATAAATTTATCTATATTGTTTTCTTTTAACGCATTTGATAATTCAAAAAATAAACCAGGTTCGCCTATAGTATACATGGGTTCTTCTTTAATAATTGCTTTTTTTGTTTTCTTAGGATTTAGTAATTGTTTCATTTGTTCTAAACTATCATATAACCTTTTTCCAGATAATCCTAAAACTTTATTTAAGTAATTAATTCTTTCTTGTCCAAATAAATTTCTTGCATCTGCAAATCTATTTAATATGTTCCAAGATTCTAAATCTATGTTTTCTGGATGTGTTGTTCTTTTATTTGATAACACATCTGTAATAAAACTATTTAGATTATTCGAATCAGAAATACTTTTTTCTCTTTTTAACCAAAATAATAATTCTTGAGTTTGGCTGTCATTAAATTTATCTGGATTATCTTTTGCTTTTAAAAGAGTTTTTCCAAATTTCTCAAAACCAGCAGATAATTCTTCTAATTCTAAAACTTCTTCTTGAGTTAATTTAGTTCTTAAATGTCTTGTAGCAAAATTAATTTCTTTTGCTAAAGCAATTATTGATTCTGGCCTAATTACTTGAATTAGTTCAAAAATACTTCTAATATTTGAGATGTTTAAATTATTGATCATTTCAAATCGTTTTATATAATTTTCTTTTTGTTGTTCAAAAGGAGTTCTGTAATCCAAATCTTTACCTATTGGATTTACTTCTCCGTTAGTTTTTGGCCTATTTTTTAATATTTTGCTTAATATGTCTCTTGCTTTAGGTTCATCTTTTTCAAGTAATCTTCTAAAAAAATCAGACAATCTTTTTTTATCTTTTGCACCAATTTTTTTTATTTCTATTAAATAATCTAAATGTGCATTATATTCAATCATTAATTCTATTCCTTCTCTACTTAGCTCAGAAGGTTTTTTAGCAAATCTTTCTAAACTTGTATTTTCACTTTTTAATTCTCTAGTAGGTTTAATACTTGTTTCAGGATTAGAGTATTTTTTAACTCTTGGACGAATATCTTCGCCATTAATTGAATCTTTTAATCTAACAGGTAAATGTTCCAATTCTCCTGGTTTTTCTATTTCTGGATATGTTGCTCTTCTTTTATTACCTTCATTAATATCTATTCTTTCATTTGTTTTTAATGAATAATCTGTTGGGAATAAATTAGAAACATCTCTAATGATTTCTCTTTCATCTATAACGTAAGGTTGAGTTTTTGCTAAATTTCTTAAATTCTTTATTAAAAATTCTTTTAATGCATCCAAATCAATTTCTTGAACTTTACCTCTTAATTTTTCAGCAGCAGTTCTTGCTTTTTGAACTTTATCTTTTAGGAATTCAGTAATAATTTGAGTTCTTGTTTTTTTAGTTTGTTTTTTAGTTTTTTGTAATATTTCTAAAACCCCTTTCCAAACATCATTAAATTCTTTGTTTTGTCTTTCTATATCTGACATTCGAACTAATTCTTTTCCTTTTGTAACTGGACCTTGATATTCTTTGCTATCGTATGTTGGTCTAACTTCTTTTGGAATTCGAGTATCAATAACTTCTCTTTTATTGCCTATATTTACTGGTTTATAAGTATGTATTACTCTATCACCATCAACAGTTACTATTGGATCTTCAGTTGTAGGTGTTTTTGTATTTTTAGGTTCTGGTTTTGTTGTTTCTGAGGCTTTAGGGCTAGTATTCGAACCATTTCTTTCTGTTATTCCAACAGAATTTCTTTCTGGTTTAAATTTAGGATTAAATTTTCTTACCAATGTTAAAGTAGGATCTAATAATTGTAATAATAATTGAGTAGAATGGAATTGATTTTCTAAACTTAATCTATTTATATCAAATATTTCTCTTACAAAAAGGTTTATCGAGAATTCCATATACAAATCTTTTATTTTTATTTCTAAAGGTTTATTAGAATTTAAAATTTTAGTAATTTTATCTAAAGCACCATATTTTTGAAATTTTTCTCTTAATATTATTACTGGGTGTTTTGTTCTATCTGCAACACTCACATTATATCCACTATTGCCTTTAAAATATTTTCTAAATGAATCTCTTACTTCACTAGACATAGGTTTTTCAGGAGTAACTATAACTTTTGGGAATTGTGCGTGTGTAAATGAACCATAAGTTGGTTTTTTATTTGGTTTTCTAGAAATATTTCTGGGTTTAGGAGCCATAATAATACCTTCAAATATAAATCAATAATATATACTACAAATATATACTATAAATACTTTTATATAAATTCCTATTTAAATATATATCTATAACTTTTATGTGAGTGATTTATATGAGTGATTTAATAAACCTAGCATTAAGAAGAAATATTTTTTATCCTTGTAATGAGATTTATTCTAATAGTCCTGCTGGATTTTATGATTATGGTCCAATAGGTTTGAAGATAAAAACAAATATTGTAGAATTTTGGAGAAATGAATTATTAAATTCATTTGAGGCATTAGAAATAGATGGTTGTCAAATTTTACCCGAACCAATATTCAAAGCATCTGGGCATTTAGATAGTTTTTATGATCCTGTTGTTAAATGTAGTAAATGTGGTTTATTTTATAGAGTTGATAAATTATTAGAAAGCAAAGTAGAAGTTGGAGAAAAAACTGATTTAAAAGTTTTGGATGATTTGATTGTAGAACACAAATTGAAATGTGAAAAATGTAAATCTAATTTTGAGAAATCATTTCATTTTAATATGATGTTTAAATTAAATGTTGGAGTTGGAGCAAATAATTCTGCATATTTAAGACCCGAAGCTTGTCAAAATATTTTTTTAGATTTTTTAAGAATTTATAAAGGTTCTAGAAAGAATTTACCTTTGGCTATAGCTCAAATAGGAAAAGCGTTTAGAAATGAAATCTCTCCGAGAAATGGATTATTAAGAACTAGAGAATTCTCGCAAATGGATATTGAATTCTTTTTTGATTCTGAGGAAATAAATAATTTTTCATTAGAGAAATATTATAATTTGGAAATACCAGTTAAATTAGTTAATAGCCCAAAAGAACAAGAGTTTTTTACCTTAAAAGAATTGTTGGATAAAAAAATATTTAAATATGGTGTAGAGGCTTATTGTATTGCTAAGAATTATGATTTCTTTAAAAAAATTGGATTTTTAACAAAGGATATAAGATATAGAGAAGTTTCTTCTGAAGATAGGGCATTCTATTCTTTAGCTACGTGGGATTTAGAAGTTAAATCTGAAGGAAATTGGGTAGAATTAATGGCCAATAACTATAGAACAGATCACGATTTGAAAGGTCATCAAAAAGAATCTAAAACTTCTTTAGAGGTTTTAAGTAATGAAAAGAAAGTATTACCTCACATATTTGAAATGTCTATGGGTACAGATAGATTATTTTATTGTTTGTTAAGTAATGCTTTGTCTACATTAAACGAAAAATCTGTTTTGAAATTAACTGCTAAAATTGCACCTTATAATTTTGCTATATTTCCTTTAGTTAATAAAGATGGTATTAATGATTTAGCTGAAGATTTGTATAATGATTTAAAATCTAAATTTAAAGTAATTTACGATGATAAAGGTAGTATAGGTAAAAGATATGCTAGAATAGATGAAATTGGAATAAGGTATGCTATAACTATAGATTATGATTCTAAAGAAAAAGGTATTTTAACAATTAGGGATTCTTGGACTACGAAACAAGAGAAAATAGATGTTAATTTATTAGAGAAAAAGATGGCTGAATTACTATTAAAATAACTCAAATAGTTAATATTAGTATTTATGGTAATTATTTAGCTTTAGAGTATAAAAAACCTAAGAGTAATTACTTTATTGTTAAGAAAACATAAGTTTTTTTCAAATTTGGTTTAGAAAGTTAAATAAGTTGTTTTTAAATACTGTTGTAAAGTAATACTATAAGAAACATTTGATATTTGATGTTTCGCCTTCCAACTTTAGGTTTGGAGCTAAACTGTTGAACAGGTCCCTGGCTCTCCAAGCCTTTCTCCTCTTTTTTTATTTTATTTATAGTAAATCTAAAGGATTTTTTAGCTTTCTTAAGTCTTCGGTAGAGATTTGGGTATATATTTGAGTAGTAGCTATACTTGAGTGTCCTAAAAGCGTTTGTATAGCTCTTAAATTAGCCCCTTGCTCTAATAAATGTGTTGCTAAACTATGCCTTAAGCTGTGTGGGCTTATATCTTTTTTTATATTTGCTAATTTCGCACTTTCTTTTACAATTCTTTGTATACTATCTGATGAAAAAGGTTTGCCATTTAACTTAGCAAACACATATTCTGTAGAATGTTTCTTATTGTATTTTAATAAGTATTTTTTATAATCTTCAATCCAATTTTTAGATAAAATTACTGTTCTATCTTTATTTCCTTTACCAGAAATTACTTTTGCAGTGCATTCTTCAAAATTCAAAGAATCTACTTTTAAGCTACATAATTCTGATACTCGAAGTCCAGCACTATACAACAATTCTAATATTAATCTGTTTCGGGTATCCCTAGTAAACAAAAACAATTTTTTTATTTCTTCTTTAGTTAATACGTTTGGCAAGTATTTTTCTTTTTTGGGTGCTTTAAATTCGTCCATTAGATTATTTCTCAAATAACCTTTGTATAAGAATTTTAAAATAAAGTAAATTAATGATAAAGAGGTATTAGTTAAATTATTTCGCTTTTGGGCTAGATATTTAGCCAAAAATTCGTGAACTTCTTTATTAGAGCTTTTCCAATCAATATTTTCTTTTTCTGCTTCTTTAATATAATCTTTAATATATAGTAAATATTGATCTATAGTTCTTTGAGTATATCCTTTAACAATTAATTCATTTTTTATTTTTTCTAATTCCATACTATAAAAACTTATAATACTTTAAATATGGTTTCTTTATACATAAATATTTGTTTGAAGAAAAATAATCTTAATTTAGTGAAAAAATAAGCTATTATTTAGAGTTATACTAATAAAATTAGAAAATTGTGAAGGAATTTTACGGCATAATAATGATTATGCCGATTTATTGCAAATTAAAGCTAAAAATAAGAAAATAGGTTGTTCTAGATAAAAGATTATGTAGATAAGGTTACTTATCTACTTTTATTATAAAATCTTTTCTATATTCTTTATCCACATATTCATAATTTTCGCTATGTTCGAAAATTATTAATCTTGCGGGATAATCTTTAACTTCTGTTTTTGCAGCTTTAGGGAAAACATCAAAATAAAAAAGTTTAGTTTCGTTAGGTTTAATTAATCCTAATTTTTTCTCTAATATGTTAGCTAATCCTGTTCTTTCTACACTTAAATCTTTACTAACTAAAAATTTTACAGATAAGTTTTTTTCTTTATCTGATGTATTAGTAACTTCTGTTCTTACAGACACTGGTTTTTTTGTACTTAATACTAATCTAAATGGAAATAATACTGTTTTTATATTTAACATCCTCTCACCTTATGTATACCAAATATATATTATTTAACTCAATAAATAGAAAGCTACAAATATTTAAAAGCTTTGTGTATAAAATTACTATGTTAATATTAATAATGTCTAAAAATAATGAATTTAGTAATATATTGTTTCAATATATGTTATCTAATGGATTGTTAATTTTATCAAATGGGGTATACCATTATAATAATATTCCTATCTTATTCGCAGATAATTTTTTAGATATAAAAGATTCTGAATTAGAATCTAATGAATATATTGTTTTGTCAAGCCATAAATCAGAAACTCAAAAAGAAGATTCAATTTCAATACATTTTCCAGGAAATTTTAATATTGCGCAATTATTTGGGGAGTCTTATAAATTATCTTTAGCAAATTTAGACTATTTTAATAAGTTATTTTATATCTTAAAAAATAATTCAAATTCTAAATTGAAATTTTGGATTGAGGCAACACATCATGGCCCAAGTGTAAATAAACCAATTATGTTCTATGAAATTGGCCCAAATTCTAATGCTTATAATAATATAGATTATATAAAATATTATTTAGAATCTTTGAATAAGAGTTTATTAATTAATCCTAAATTTGATAATTATATCTTAATTGGCGCCCCTCATTATATTGATTTGGAATTTATAGAAAGAGTAGAAAGAAAAACAAATCTAAAAGACATTTGTTTTTCACACATTATTCCTAAATATGCTTTAACTGAGATGTTAAATTTAGATGATTTAAAATTAAAAGATGTTTTATTAGAAACTATTAACAAATCAAAAGTTAATAAAGTAATATTAAATTCTGATTATATGAAATCTAAAAGCAGATTTAAAGTAATTTTAGAAAAAATTAAATTAGAAAAGGATTTATCTTATATTATAATATAAAAAGAAAAAAAAGAAAAAAAAGGGAACTATATTAAAATATAGTTATATTCCCTTATTTTTTTGCTTTTTTAGTTGTTTTTCTTTTAACAGCTGGTTTTTTTGCAGCAACTGGTTTTTTAACAGCAACTTTTTTTACTGGTTTCTTAGTTACTTTTTTAACAGTTGGTTTTTTAACTGCTGCTTTTTTTACTGGTTTCTTAGCAACAACTTTCTTTTTAACAGCTGGTTTTTTTGCGGGAGCTTTAGCTACCTTTTTCTTTTTTCCAAACATCTTACCTTCCTCCTCTTTTGGCAAGTATAATAGATCTTTTAAATCATCATTTTCTGATTTAACAAGATCATCGTAAAGCTCTTCTGAGTCCAACCAATCGGAATCAAAAAAGTGATCTTCTGGGATATCCTTTTTAGTAGATTTTACATTTTTGTTTAATTCTAAATCTTTTAATAATTCAGATATCTCTTTGTCATCTACATCTTCAATGTATTTTTCTAATAATAAATTGTAAACTTCTTCTTCTAACAAATCAATTCTTTTTTCTAAGTAATCTATGTGGCTAATAGTAGCTAATTCTTCTTTTTTCATTTGAGTTTTGATAAAGTTTTCTATTCTTGCGTTTAAATGGTCGTTAACTTTAGCTTTTCTGTCCATAATTAAGTTTACTAATTCAGAATATTGGTCTTTGTTTATAATTTTTGTAGTTTGTAATTGTTTAACAAAATCTTCGATTTGTTTTTTACTCATATCATGAGCTCCCAAACCAATTACAATTCCTTTTTTTAATAACTCCACTTTAACACCTCAAATAATATTTTATTTTAAATAATTTATATAGGTAATAAAAAAGATATTTATAAACTTTTCTATTTTTTTAATATAAAACAATAAATATTTGTGATATTATGTTAAAAAATAAAAAAATATTTTTAGAAATAATTGGATTAAGTTTAAAAAATTTTAAATTAAATTTTTTTTTAACTTACTTTTATTTGTTAATATTTTTTGGTTTAAGTTATTTATTATTTATATTCAATTACTCAATGTATTTTTTTATAACAAATACTTTAAGAGCTAATTTGTTTGTATTGTTAGGAATTGTTTCAACAATTGCATTGACAATAGTATTTTATACAATAACAAACATAGCTAAAAAGAAAGTAGTTTTTTCATATTCTAATTTAATTATGGTAAATAAAGATCCTTTAGAGTTAAGATCATTAAATGATTTTTTAGATAATTTAACTAAAATAACTATTTTAAAATATTTTATCAACACTATAGCCATAATCTTTGTTTTGTGCTTATTATTTGGAAGTTATTTCTTTTTTGGCAAATATTTTATAGTTGTAGTATTATTATGTTTTCCATTAATATTCTACTTGGCATTAAACATCTCTTTTGTATCCTTTAAAGAGAATTTATTCTTTGTTAAGCAGTATTTTAAATATTGGAGATTTTTTTTTAGATTTTATATATTAGAATTAATAATCTATTTAGTATGTTATTTGTTATATTCTAACATACCAAACATAGTTTTAGTTTTTCTCTTTTCTTTTGTCTTATGTTTATTAGTTTATTTTAAATTATATGTTTTATTTGCGTTTAGAATTCATTTGCTTTCTTCTATTAATAAAGTATAAGCTAACAATACTCAAACAAAGAATAGCTATTACAAATATATTATTGTCTGGTGTCTTAATTGTTGGAGCTGAACCTTCTATATTTATTGGAATTGAATACGATATTGATTTCGTAATTTCTTTACACAATGGACTATTAGAAAAAGTTCTGCAAAACTGTCCTTCAGTAGAAATAGTATAATATAATTCGAATTTAAAATCAATTTCATTTGTTTTTAATAGTTCTTTAGCATTTATTTTAAAATTTAAATCTTTAAATATCAAATCATATGTTGCATTTATATTTGCAGAACAAGTATAAGTTAGAGGATTACAATCATAGTTTAGTAATAAATTATCTGCAGTTTTTCTAACATCTAAAGGGATTTTAATATTATTTACTAAAATATAATCAAAATAATATGTTTGTTCTATACCTAATAGTTTTAAAAAATAATATGAATTATAAATAGTATCAGGATTAATAGTTATTAATATTTGAAAATTTAAATCATCATTTTTATTATAAACTTCTTTTTGCTTAATTATTTGAATTTTCATATTTAGATCTTCATTATTAACTGTGTAGATTGGCAATAATTCTTCAGATAACATTAATGGGGCATTGTCAATAATATTTGTACTTAATATGCTTTCTGATTTATTGGAAATTAAATCAAATGGCTTATCTTTAGATTCAACTTGTTCAATTAATATATTATAACATTGGTTTCCACAAATCTCTGGAATTGTTTTATTGGCATATAAATTACCCCCAATACATTGCGGAGCATAATTTTTTTTAACATATCCTGAATTAGTGTAATAGTATAAAGGTATATTTCTATCCGAAGTATTTGAATTAAAATATCTAAAACTAATATAATTTTCTATACAAGAATAATTTTGAGAATCTAAAACAGGTCCAATAGAGTTGCCATCATTAAGGGATAAGATATTTTTTATATTTATAGTTAAATTTGATAATTTAGTAATACCATATAAGAAATTATTAAAAAACATTATTTCAGATTCTGAAGGATATTCTTGGAAAACCTTTTCAACATTATAAAATGAGTTTGAATAAATTAATATATTTGAATCTTT
Organism: uncultured archaeon; assembly: GCA_964595665.1. Lineage (GTDB taxonomy): Archaea > Iainarchaeota > Iainarchaeia > Iainarchaeales > 0-14-0-20-30-16 > 0-14-0-20-30-16. The sequence continues at coordinate 21,344 of CAZQQS010000003.1, forward strand.
TGCATTAATTGCAGCATTTGCATCGTTAAATACATTACTATGAATTATAGCTAAAGAATTATTTAAGTCAATATAATTTAATTTAGAATTTTGAGTACCTGTATCAGAATAAAGTTTAAATCCTTGGATTGTAATGCCATTTGAATTATTTATATTTAGCATATTTGTTGGATTAGTTAAATTTATATTATTTATTTTATTGTATTCAAAACCATTTATTATAATATTTTCCGAATTTTCTAAATTAATAATGTTTTGAATATTATCTTTATTTGATATATTATTTATGTAAGATAAGTTTATGTTAGAATCGGAAATATTTTTAAGAGTTATTTTATTTCCAATTACGGGGCCTAAAATTAAATTTAAATCTAGATTGCTATTATCACTAAGATTAAATTTATTAATTATTATTGGAACGTTGCTTGAAAAATTTTTGGCATATAATAATTCATTTATACCAATAACCTTATCAGAATTTATTTGTAAAATAGAGTTATATAAAAAAGTTATTTTATTTATGTTATAATCTGATAATGCTTCAAAATTAATTATATTTTTACCACTTATAACCATATCATTAATATTTAAGGAATTAAATTGCGTTGTTTGGGGTTTTGTATTAGTTGTAACTAATGGAATAAATTGATTAATAGTTGTTAGATTCTTTCCATTAATGGTTATTGTTTTATTATTAATTAAAGATAATTTTGAGATTATTGTTTTTTTAGAATTATTGAATATTAATTCCACAAAATTCTTTTCATCATATCTCTTAGAAGTAATTTTAATGTCTAAATTAGTTTCATTTTGATTATTAAAAGTTATTTTATAATTATTATAGGGTTCTGGAGAGTTTAAAGTAATATCTATTAATTTATAATCTGGATATCCTAGCTTTATTGAATCTAGATTCATATTTATTTGGGCATATTTAAATTCGCACTGTATTTTAAATTCCAAATCTCGATATACACAACCTGTAGGTAATGCACTATATCCAAAATTTAAAAATAATAAGAATCCAAAAAGTAAAAAAACTATACTTAACATTTTATTCAAATAAACCACCCTATACTTTAATAATACTATAATTATAGGGTATATATGTTAAAGAGGTTTAAAATCTTTTCGCTATATTAGGCAATTAATTTATATGAATAAAAGCATGTAAAGCAAGCTACTCATTATAAATGTAGAAAAATTGTGGTCTAACCAAGGAATTAATAAGAATAAGTTAGTTCCAAAAGCAATAAACAAAGCTATATAGAAAGGCATTCCAAAAAATATTAATATAATTGAACCAATTAAACTAGCCAAAACTAAATACTCTAAAGATGTACCATAAATCATATATTGATGTTTAGCTTTCCATAAAATTAATGATGCTAAATTATTTGCAAATCCTAAAATTATTAAACCAATAACTAAAGCCCAAGTAATTGGGAAATCAATATAAATTTGTAAAGCCCACGCAAAAACAAAAATAGTTATAAATCCTAATAAAGATAATGTTGCTTCTTTTCCAGGAAATCCTTCCTCATATTCTCTTTCAACATTAAAAAAGAATCTAGAAACCCAATTATCTTTCTTTTTGTAAAATCTAAATACAAATACAGAAGGTATGAATAAAAGCAATAAGAAACCTAAAGCCCAATTAAATCCACCATATATTAAAAGTAAAATCAAAAGAAAACAAAATATTATTTTAATCTCAAACCTTAAAAATTCTTTTTCTAAAGTCGTTTGTCTGCTTTGATGCTTAATATAACTCATATTGATCAATTATATAATGAAATATATATTTATATAGTTTTCCTTAATTATCAATACTTGAAGATCTTTCAATTATTTCCCCTTTTAAGCTCTTTTGCATTAAATTAACAAAATCTTTTTCTTTGGCAAAAACTTTTGCTTTAACATATGCAATTTCACTTAACATATTTTCTAAAGGTATAATTCCTAAATCTAATTGCTCTCGACCAGTAGAATAAACATTTAAGTTTACTTTTCCAGCAATTGTTTGTGAACACATAAACAATTTGGCTTTAGATTTTTTAACTATTGGAAATAATCTGTTTGGCAAGTGACCCATTCCAAAACCTTCCAAAATAACAACATCATTATTTGATAAAACAAAATCAAATAACTTTTCATCCACATCTGGATAAACTTTAAATAAACAAACTTTATCTGAAATATTCTTATTCAAAGAACATTTATTTGAAATGTTGGGCAAAAAATCTAATTCTTCATTAATAATTACTTCATTAGATATGATTTTTCCAGAATTTAAATTTAAATTAACAAATGCATAAGGTAATGAATTTACACTTTTAAAAGCATCTCTTCTTGTGCTATGTAATTTTTTAACTCTTGAAGCCAAGTGTATTGCAACAGTTTCATCATTTAAATTGTAATGCATTGCAACAAATACTCCTGATTTCTTAGTGGAATTAATAAAACTTAGTGCACCTAATAAATTATATGATGCATCAGAACTAGGTCTATCAGAACTTCTCTGAGCACCAACAAATACAACCGGCAAAGAAATATCCAAAATAAAACTTAATGCTGAAGATGTGTATTGTAAAGTATCTGTGCCCATAGCTACAACAAATCCATCATATTTAGAACTATTATCTTTTATAACATTCGCCAAAGTAATCCAATCTTTTGAATCTACATTTTCACTAAACTTTGACATTAAAGAAATAGTTTCAATATTAGCTAATTCTTTTATTTCTGGAATTGCATAAACTAAATCTTCAGAATTAAATTGAGATGAAACTCCCCCAGAAACATAATCTACTCGAGAAGCTATAGTACCACCTAAACTTATAATACAAATATTTTTTAGGGCGGAATTTTTTTCCAAATTTAAATTTATTTTTGGTTTTTCAAATTTTGTATTTATGTCTGAGATTATTTTAATTGAATCTATATTATCTACTTTAATGGCAACATTATATCCAGATTCTAACTTTAAAACTATTAGATCTTTATTTTCATTAGGGATTACTTTACCCTTAGCTAAACCCAAGAAAACATTTCCTTTGCCTTTAACTTCAACTTCTTTATTAAAATAATCTTTAGTATTCAATATCTCACCTTTATTATAAAATATTACAAATATATTTATATTTAACCTATTTATATAATATTATGGTTCAAGAGAAAGATTTAATCGATAGATGCCTTAAATATGAAAAACTAACTATTAAAGCTTTAAAGAAATCTAAAATCAGCTGTCCTAAAGATAGCGCGTTGTATTTTATAGCTAAAGATTTCTTAGATATGAGCGAAAGATATTTAAAAGATGGACAACATTATCAAAAATTAAAGAAATATGATATTGCTTTGGCGAGTTTTTCTTATAGTCACGCATGGTTAGATGCTTTAGCCAGATTAGGATTAACAGATGTAAAACAAGATAGTAAATTATTTACTTTGTATAAGTGATGGTTATGTTTAAGAGATTTTTGTTTTTGATTTTTGGAATTTTATTGTTATTTAATGTTAGCGCATTAATTATTGATGCTCAAATAAAATTAATTGCCGTAACTCCAGAAGGACAAGGTACTGACGCAAATTTGAATATAAGTATTGTTGAGGGTTCTGGAAAAGTTTGGACAGCAGTTGATTCTTTAGTAGGTACGAGTACCCAAAATACTGAAAAGGTTGCTGTAGAGTTATTAAGAGAATATAATAAAAATTACAATAATTATGATTATTTATTTGATATTAGAAGTCCTGCGAGATTAGTTGATGGCCCAAGTGCTGGTTTGCCAATTACTTTAGCTTTAATTAAAATGGTTCAAAGTAAAGAATTGCCAAAATATGTTTCGGGTACAGGAACAATTTCTTCTAATGGAGACATAGGTAAAGTAGGAAGTGTTTTGGAAAAAACAAAATATGCTTCAAAAATAGGTATTAAGATATTTTTTGTTCCAAAAAGTGAATTAGAAGCAGTAATAAATGAAGATAATGAAGTTAAAAAAGTAAATTTGTCTGAGTATGCTTATAAAAAATACAATATAAAAGTTATAGGAATTTCTAATATCAAAGAAGCTTTAGAATATAATTTAGATAATTATGAAGGTATAAAATTAAATTTTGATTTAGAAACTAAAGAAGAATTATTATATAATCCTCCTGAAAGTAAATTACAAAATAATTTACAAGAATTTAAGAATTACATTTTAGAATATGAAAAGGAAACAGAATTAAATTTGGAGATAGTTTCTAATTTATTAAATAATACAAGCATAAAAGATAATGACTTAATAACTCAATTATTTGGATTAATGAACGAAGCAAAAGAGAGTATAGATTTGGGTAAAAGTGCAAATTCTAAGAATTACATGTATTCTTCAGCAAATCATTTATTTTTAGCAAATATCTCTTTAAACTTAATAAAAGATATTTTAGAAAATGAAACTATTTTGATAGATAATAAAATTATAGATACTAAAACAAATTTATTAAAAGAAAATGTAATAGATTATACCGGTATACCTTGTGATAGTTATGAGTGGTATGTAGGTTCCCAAGAAAGATATTTATGGGCTCAAAACAAAATAAATGTTATTTTAACTACCCCTGGATCAGATATGAGTATTAATTTATTAAAATTAAGAAGTTATGAAGAAGCTAAAGAATGGTTAAAGATTGCAAAATTATTTAAAAAATATGCTGTTGAAAAAAATTGTTATATTGATGATTCAAAATATGAATTATCAAATATAGATGTTTTAACAGAATTAAGTAAAGCAAAAACAGTTATTGAAAAATATGAATTATATGATTCTGAAAAATGGTATTTGGGTGCAATAGATGCAAATTTAAATAATTGGCATATTACTTCTATATTTGAAAGTGCAACCACTTTAGCAATTGTAAATACTCATTTAGAGATTAAAGATAAAAACTTGAAAGATATTAAATTAGAAACAAAAACATTAATAGATTCAATATCCGCAAAAGATTATATTTGGCCTAATTTATACTTACAACATGCGAATTATTTATTTAATGAAGGGTTATTTTCTGAAGAAAATAACAAATTAGATAATGCTAAGTTAGCTTATGAAAGTTCATATCAATTAGCAATGTTTGCTAATAATTTATTGTCCGTTATAGACGATATTGAAAAAAACAAAAATAGTATATCTTATACAAGTATAATTAAGAATTCAACTCAATTAAATGCATCTGATTTGTATATTAAAATAATTATTCTGTTCGTAATCATTATTTTAATATTAACTATTGTTTTAGGTATATTTTACAAAAAAACACAAGTAAAGGATAATTTAGAAAGGTATTTAGAATATATTGATTTTAGAATTAAAAAATTAAAAATGTTATTAATTGATTTGGAAAATGATTGTAGAAAGCAAAAAATATCTCCTGAAATATATGAAGATTTTAGTGAAAAATGTTATAATGAAATAGATACATTAAATTTAGAAAGAGAAAAACTAATTAATAATATTGATCATATTAGAAATGTAAATTCAGAAATTGATAAAAAACATAAAAAAATTAAAGAAATTAAAGAACAATATTTAAAAGACAATATAACTCATAATGAGTATTTGAAAAAGATAAAAGAATATGATATAACTTTAAATAAATTAAAAAGTTCTAGAAATGAGGATATAAAGAAAATATCTAAAAATATTTTATTAGATGAGTGATATTTATGAAAGAAAATATATTTATTAATAAAAAAACAGATAAGCGATATGAATTAGTAACAAAAGATATACAATTAGATGCTGGAGTTTACACATTATATGCTGTAGACAGCTACATGTATGTCTTAAAGAAGAAATATAATCCCAAAGATTTTAACAAAGATTCTAATAACCAAGAACAACAAGAAGAGCAATTGATTGAAGTTAAAGAGGATAGTGCTCAAGATTGGACTAAAAGAGCTTTAGATATTAAGAAACAATTATTAGAACGAGGATTTTTATCTATAACAGACATTGAAGAAGTAAGAAAAATTTCTTATGTTACGCGAAATGAAATTAATTCTGGGGATGTTTTAGGAATAAGAGGATTTGATAAGAATTTTTATATTTTTACTAAAAAAACATATGATGATTTAAAAGATAAAGTTTTAGATGCTATGGATAATAAAAGCACACCTTTAGAAGATATAATTAAGAAAACTAATTTAGAAGTGGAACAAATTAAAGGTATTATTGAATTATTAAAAGAACAAAGTGATATTATAGAAGTTCATAGAGATGTTTTTAGAAAGATTTAGTGATTAAATGAACTTAGTAATTAATATCCCAAAAGATAAATTTAATTTGTTAGAACAAGAATATTCAAAATATATGTCTAATAAAAACCAAAATACTTTATTTGTTGCTCGGAAAAATAATCTAAGCATATCTTTGTATAAAACTGGAAAATTAGTTTTACAAGGGTTAAATGAATTGGATTTAGAAACTGAGAAGAAATTTATTTTAGGTTTAACTTTTGATTCCAAAGAAGAATTTATTTTGGGCTTTGATGAAACTGGCCGTTCTGAAATAATTGGGCCAATGGTCATAACTGGTTTATTTGGTCAAAATAAAGATTTAGCAATAGTTAGAGATAGTAAAAAAACAGATAATTTAGAAAAAGCCAAATTATATGTAGATTCTGGAGCTTTGGGGTATATTACATTTGTTTTAAATCCAAATTTTATAGACTATTTAAGAAGTAAGAATATTAGTTTAAACACAATCGAAGAAAAATTTATTTCTAATTCTAAAAGAGTATTTGAAGATCTAAACTTAGAGTTTAAAGCAATAGTAGATGGAAGCGCGTTAAACTCAAATAACATTGGAGTAGAGTATAAAATTAAAGCTGATGATTTAATACCTGTTGTGAGTGCAGCTAGCATTATATCTAAAACTATAAGAGATGCTAGCAAAAATAAAGATTCAAGAAAAACCTGGAATGTTAAATCAAAGCAGTAATTATTAAATATAATGCAATTGCCAATAAAATAAGTCCAGTAATCCAATGTAATGTTTTAATGTTTTTTTCTCTTAATCTTTGTAAAGTTTCTAATTTAAACAATCCAAAGTAGATTAAGAAAACTATTGCAATCATAGGCAATACAAAGATTATATTGTAAATAGTTAACCAAAATAAAATCATATTTATTTCTAAATTATGTAATAGCCCAGAAACTAAAACATATGGTCCAGCAGTACAAGGAGTCAAAAAGAAAGCTACAATAAACGCAATAATTATTACAGACCAAATACTTGTTGCACCTTCTAATATTTTTTTCATTGTTGGTCTCCAAGATCTTGGAACTTCCATTACAAAGCCCCCAGAGCCATATGCTACAGCATCTTTAATATTTAGTGCTGCTAAAATTAAAGCTAATATTCCTATAATCAAATAAATAATATTTGTATTAGTAAATCCACTTAAAAATTTTATACCATAAATTAACCCAATACCTATACCAAAATAAACTAAAAATATGGTCATAATAAATGCAAAACCATAACTCAAAACAAATTTTTTATTATTTCTTGCTAAAACAGATGCTAATAAAATCATTAATACAGCAATTTCACAAGGGTTTATTGAATCTGCTAAAGCCAAACCCAAAATAGTTAAAAAATTAACTTTCTTTTCTTCTTTTGGCTCTTCTAATTCTTTTACTTGATATAACTCACATTTATTTTCATTACATTCATTTATTTGAGAAACAATATTATTAATTATAATATTTGATCCTTGATATATGTTATCATTTATAATTACTACTGGAATACCATAGCTTCTCATATTGAAATCTTGCATACTATTTACAAACAAATCTAAATTTTCTTTTTCATCAATATTTATCATTATTGAATTAAAATCATATTTATCTTCTATAGAATTTAAAAATAAATTTACATCGTGACAATGTGGACAATTTGGGCTATAAAAGAAGTAAAAAGGAGCATTATAATCTTCCGCATATCCAAAAGTTAAAAAACTAATTGATAATATTATTGATAAAATTAATAATGCACTTTTATTCATTATAATCACTAATATAAATCAGGATATTTATCTCTAAACTTTCGTATCAATTCTGAATTATAGGGTGTTGGTATACCCATTTTTCTACCTAATTCCAAAATAAATCCATTTAAAAAATAAACCTCTGTTTTTTTATTTTTCTTCACATCTTGATATGTGCTAGAATAATGATCCATACTTTTTAATGCTAAAAAACTATTCCATAAAGACCTTCTAGAATGCATAGGAATTATTTCAGATAATACATCATAAGATTCATCAAATATGTTTTGCATAGTTTTTAGTAATTCTTTACTCTTAAATAATTCATTAAATGGCTTCTCTTCAATAGCACAAAGTGCATTTAAAGAACAATTGTATACTGTTTTTTCAGCTCTTTTTATATCTATATCTGGAGTTAGTTGAGTATTCACGTGAATAGATTTTAATAAATTATATACATCTTTGCTTAATAAATCATCTTCATCCAAAAACCAACCAGCTGCTTTTGATTGATGTAATTTATTTCCTTCTAAATTAAATCCTTCAATTACAGATACTACTACAAAAGGAGTATTCTTAATTAAATTAATGTACCAACTATTATCCACGTAAGTATTTTGAATTAAAACAATTAAATCTGTCCTTACTCCAGAATTAGTAATTAATTCTAGATTTTTTTTCAAATCATAATATTTTGAAGTAACAAAAATATAATCATATTTTTTATCGGAATCTATTTCAGAATATACTTTTGGAAAAGCAAATTCTTCGTCATTTATGTATAACTTAGAACCTATTGCTTTGGCTTTTTCTCTACCAATAACATCTACATCATGGCCTTGAACAAACAATTTGGCAGCTAAATAACTTCCAATTGAACCAGCACCATAAACCAATATACTTTTTTTAGGAATAATCATAGTATCACATCTCAAAGCAAAAAGCTAATATAAATATAATCAAAAACTATTTAAATGGTTTATTGAGAATTATTGGCTATTTCTTTTTTTTGTTCTTCTGTTAATCCAAAGTCACCTAATGCTTCTAAAATTGTTGTTTTTAACTCGGTAGGTTTCTCATTTATTTCACTACAGCCAAGTATTTTATTGTTATTTGCCCCAGATTCAACATTACAATAACAATAAGTAATTTCAAGATTAGGATTAAATTCATTGATATTTTCTTTAGTTCCGGTTAATAAATAATTCATAGGCATTCTACCTATATTTTCATATACATCATTATCTTTTATCTTAATTTTTAAATTTACTGAAGATACTTTTCGTTTTATTAATGATCTCATAGTTTCTTCATCACTAATTTTAACAACCATAATCTCAGTAGGATAACTTCTATTTTCAGTTATTTCGGTTATATTTAAATCAAAATCATTATTATTATAGATTGTAGTTATATCAGAAATCAAACTCTGGAAATCTGTTTTTGGAATATTTAAATCATCTAAACTCATAATATTTCCACAATTTGGAAAATTAGTATGGCCATATTCTTTAGATAATTCGTCTGTGCTAAAATTTTCAATTTTATTATATGCTAAATAAAATGCTCCAAATAATCTCATTGGCAAGTATAAACTTAATTTAGAGTAAGGCAAAATAGCATCATCTATTTGACTTTTATCTAAATTATTTATTATTAATATTCTTGGCAAGTAAACATATAAACCATAATTTATTTTAGTAAAATCTAAATTAGTATAAAAACTACCTCTTTGACAATCATTGTTTTCACAATCCAAAATATTTAAGAATTCTGGACCTTGAGATGACTCATTTATACTCAGAGCTAAATGTGTGCCAGATAATTTTGTTGCACTTACAGCATTTTCTAAAGACAAATCTTCTGGGTCTGCATTTTGTAAAGCATAATCATAGATTCTAAAAAAATAATTCTCACCTTTATAATTTCCTCTATAATCTGATAATAAAGCCAATATTTTATTTGTAACGTATCCTGAAAGTTTATTTTGTGAGACATATTCATTAGCATCCACATCTTGAGTTATATCAATTCCAAATGTTTCAAGAATATAACCTTTTTTATAATCTGGCCAATTATTCGCATCAACTATTGGAATTCCAGAATCCACACTTGACTGAGAAACATAATAATCATAAAAATTAACTCTATATAATAAGTCAAAAGCAGAAATCGCATCTAATTTAATCATATGTATTGACGAGTCCATTTCTTGTTGTGTTAATAAGGAATTTAATAAGTTTTGGTAGTTTTGTTCACTATTAGACATATGTTGCATTACTAATACGCCTATGCCTATAATGATAAATCCAACTAAAGCAGTAAATAAAGTAAACCCTTTTGACTTTTTTAACATATTACTAAAATAAATCTAACTTATATATAGTTATCGGTAAATTACTAAAAAATCCCACCAAGGTTTTTCAGTATTGTATAAAGAACTATTAGAAGCATTATATTTTTCAGTAATAATTTCAGTAATGTTTATTATGCCTAATAATTTTCCAGATCTTTCTTTTGTTAAAACATATATTGGTACAACATCATAAATTAATGAAATTTCTTTATAATCTTTCTTTTGAACTATTTTTGAATCTAATAAATTAATTTCTTTACCCGAAACATAAATCTTATCTTTAAAATCTAATGTCAAAGAAGTATTATAATTATAATCTGAAGTTGTGATAAAAATTTTATTATCATTTGAATCTAATAATATTTCCGAATTAGTTAAACAATATTTTAGTGTGTTTGTAAAATCAAATGAGAAATTATTCAAACTAATACTTTTAGGAGTTAATACAAAATTAACATCACAAACATTAGCAATAGAATTTGTTTTAAAATAATTCTTTAAAATAATTTCTTCTATATTATTATACAAAACCTTAATCTCATTATCATTAATATTTTTTATATCTGAATCAAAAAAATTTAATATAGAATTTACATTATCTTTCCTTCTAATAGATATCACATCTTCTTTATTCTTTAATATTGTTGAAGAGGCACTTTCTAAAATAATCATTTTATCGTTATTTGACATATTTTTAGTAATTTTTAATAAGTGCTCAAATAAATAATCTGGATCTAAACTTAATTTCAAAACATTTTCTTCGTTCTTATATTTGTTTATAGATAGTAAATAATTTGAATACTCATCTAAAATTTCTTCAAAATACAAATTCATTGTTTTTGTAGAATAATCTTTTTGTTCTTTTAAAGCTATATCTAAAGTATTTGTTAAATAGGTTCTAAACTCATTTTTCTTCAAATCATAATTCTCAAAGTCTACAATAAAACTAAATCTTAAATCATCTACACAAGATTTAATTAATTGCTCTTTAGTAAAAATGAATTCATATCCAGATTTTTTTATCATATATGTATCGATTCCAGGTTTGCTAAATAAAGTTTTAATTGTTAAACAATCCAAATATGATTTGTAAATATCGTCTAATTCTGTACTAAAACTAGGTGTATTCAAAAAACTAACGTCTGAAGAATCTTTTATTTCTATAGATAATGGTAGAATATTAACCGTATCAAAAGTATTAAATCCTCTTTCTAATAAATTGAATTGTAATTTAGTAAATACAAATTCTGGCTTACTTAAAGAATAATTAGAATTTAATAATACTACTGGTTTTATTTGTAAAACGTTTTTTTCTTGAATTAATTCAATATTTTGATTAAAATCTTTAGTTGGATATAAGCCTTTACAGTTTACGTTCAATACCTTACCATTTAATTC
>CAZQQS010000003.1:33144-51705 GCA_964595665.1 uncultured archaeon
ACAATTTACATTAAAATTTGGTTTTTTAGTAGTTAATGTGTTAAAACAAAAGTCTCTAATTTCTCCAAAATCAAAAATTCTTTGGTTTTTTTGTTCTAAAACACAATCCAAATATAAATTATAATCTATATTGAAAGTAGAAGTATTTGAAAATATATTTGAAACCTTATCTGCTAATTGATAATAACCTATACAATCATCATAATCATTGTATAATTCACAACCTGAATGAGAGAATAAAAACCCCATAAAAAATATACTTATTATTCCTAAAACCCAAAATCTCAAAATATCACTCCCATATAATAAAGAAATTAAGTTTATTAAGTTATCCTTTATAAGAATATTCTTAAAAATAAAACTAATAATCCAAATACTACTGCGCTAACCATTACTATTTCTGGTGTTAATCTAATTAAAGATTTAGAATTTTCTGAAAAAGATACTAATCCTAAAGATGAACTTGGACCTTGAGATGGCTTGTTTTTATTAAAATGCATTATATCACCTATATTATAATAATTAGAAACATATAAAAACATATATTACTTATTTAATTATTGTATTGGTGTTAATATGAATCAGAAGGGAGATTTTTTTATATATATTATTTTTTCAATAGTAATTTTATTAATTGCAGCAATAATATTTTATGTTTATCAAGGTAACGATGGTTTTAATGTTTTTAATAAAGATTTAGATGTTAATTTTTCAAATTCATTAGATAATACTTTAAATAATAGTAAATTGCCTCAAACAACTGTGCAAAAGCTAGATACTTATAAGAATTCTTATGCCTTTAAAGCCGAAATAACAATTAATAATAGTTACGAATTAAAGGACAATAATATTTCAATAGAGGGAAAACCAACATTAAAAATTTCAGATAGGGATTTTGTATTAAAAAACCCATATTTAAGCCATTTTAAAGGGTCTATTGGAAATACTTTAGAAGGGTATGTTAATACAATTTATATTGATGATAGTGAAATAATTATTAAAAGTAAAATTTATTCTGATTTTAATGATATAGAGAAAATAACTATTGAAGATTTAAAAATAAATTTTGAAAATACAAACATTAATGGAAAACTATATTATGAAAACAAAGCTTATGATTTGAATAAAGCATATTTAAATTTTAAAGGTTTTGAAGGGGATGCGATCATAAACCCTAAAAAAAATACAATTACTTTTGATGGTAAAATTGGGTATTTAAAATTTAAAGTAGATGGTTTAACTACAACTTTAGAGTGATATTATGGAAAAATTTGATTATATAACAGTAATAAAATCAGCAATAATAACTATAATTTTAGTATTTGTTTTGATATTTGCATTAACTTATACGCATATAGTTCCTTGTAAATCTATTGGTAAAAGTTGGTGTGATGTTTATTATGGGATTGTTGGAGCACCAAAAATATTAGTTGTTTTTGGAAGCGATGGCTTAGGAAATGTTGAAAAATTAGAAGCTATATTAAATGATAAAGCATTATTCCAAATACACCCTCAATTAAAACATGTAGATACCATATTAACTTTGTCATATTTAAAAAATTATGATATGGTTATAGTTACCCAAGCAAAAACTTTAAGTAATAAACAAATTCAAATATTTTACGATTATGTAAATTCTACAAATGGAGTTTTAATTTGGACTGGAGATTCTGGAACTAATTTAGCACCAAATGAAAAAAAAGCATCTGAGTTTAAAGATTTAAATTTGCCAAATCATCCTTGGGTAAGAGTTGTTGAAGATAATAAAATTTTAGATTTTAGAATTATATTATCTGCAGAATATATTAATAATTATTGTACTATAGTTAATTGTAATAATGATTTGAAAGGGTATGTTGGAGATTTTATTCAAACTGAAGAAGGATCTTTTGCAGCAGGAATTAAACCAGGAACTAATTTTTCAGGAGATTTTGCAGTTGTAACTTACATTTACAACACATCTTCAAAAATTGATTTATCTGTAGATGCACAAACTAATTTACAAAATACAGATAATACTAAAATAAATAAAATTATTCCATTAATAATTAGGGGCCAAATAGGTCGAAAAGTAGTATATAGTGCTATGCCTTTAGAATATTATATTGATGTGCCTGGATTTGAACAATCTAATACGGGAATGAACTTGCCTTTAACAACTAGATATTTATTTGAAGAATATTTAGGTTATATAAAGTGATTTCATGGACGATTTTGATTTTAATATAAGTGATGACTTCCAAAATTCTGAAAAGCCCAAAAGTTCTTTAAACTTAAAAAAATATGCTGGTCCAATAATAAAAATTATAATTTTATTAGGAATATTATTTGTTTTAGTTTGGTTTTTCTTTTTAAGATATGCTGAAGTAAGTATTTATATTACTGCAACAGATACCTCTAAATCTTTAGATAGTGGAATTATTTATTTAAATGATAAAACATATAATCTAGGGGAAACTTTTAAAATTGTTCCTGGAGATTATGATATTCGTTTAAGCGATATAGACTCAAAAAAATATTATTTATTGGATTCAGATTCAGTAATAACTATCAATAAAGATTCAGGAGATATAGATCTGAAAGCTTATCCTTTAGAATTTAAAAAATTATCTAACTTTGTTTTATCTTTACCTTCAGAAATATATGAAAACCAAAATATAAAAATAACTTTAGAGGTAAATAATACCAATGATTCTCCTTTAAATGTAATAATAAAAGGAGATAAAGATTTTAATTCTTTATCTGAAGAATTCACATTAAATAAAGGCCCAAATAAAAAAGAATTTTATTTCAAAAATACTTTAAAAAAGGGTGCTACTTTTAAAGGCTCAATTTATTTTGATTCTGCAAAAGGTATTTCAAAACTAACAGAATCAGTTAGTTTAAAAGTAAATGCAGCTCCAATATTAAAATTCAAAAATTTGAAAACCAGTTATAAAGTAAATGCGGGACAAGATTTAGAATTAACTCTGGAAATAGATAATTCCTCAAATATTAATATTGAAAATCTAAATTTAGATTTTGAAAATTCATCATCAAATATAGATTTATTAAAAAGTATGGTTGTAGAAAGTACAAAAGATTTGAATATAATTTCAAAAGATATTGGCACAGCTAAAGTTATTTTTAAAATTCCTATTGATATAACTTTAAAAGAACAATATTTTGATATTATTTATAGAAATTCGTATTCTGAAGCTAGACAAAAAATTACTTTAGAGATAATTGCTCCAGAAATAATTACTCCAAAATTATTAGATTTTGGTAAAATAACTGCTAGTCAAACTTTAATTACAAAAATAATTCCAATAGAAAATAAAACTAATTATTCTATAAAGATAACTGATTTTGATATTGATATTACTACTGCACAACCTAAAAATTCAATATCTGATTTAAAAGCAATATTTTCTTCAGTAGATTTCTTAGAAGATATTCCTGCTAATGGTTCTACAAGCGGTACAGCAAATGTTATTATCCCCTCAACATTCTTATCTGATATGGTTACTGGAAATATAACTTTAAAAACAGATTATTTTGATATTAAAGTGCCTTTTAAATTAGAAATTCTAGAATTAAAAATCGCTTTAGATTTTGAAAATCTAAATGACAAATATACATTTACATATGATCCAGTTACAACTATGGGTATACCTAAAAGCAATTTTATTAATTTAAAAAATACTGGGAATATAGATTTAAGTATTAAAAATATTTATGTTGACTGTTCAGAATTAGATATTACATTAGGAATTCAAAAACCATTTGATTTAAAAGTTGGAGAAAAACAAGAATTCTTATTAAATCAAAAATCAATTCCAAAAAGTAGTTTGCCTTCTGAAAAAGTTTGTAATTTGAATATCACATATATTGATCCAATATCTAAATTTGATAAAGTGTTTAGTAAATTAGTTATAATTGCTTAATTAAAAATAATTGTTTTTTCTTTTAATTCATAATCTTTTATTGAAACATTGTCTCTATTTTCAGATATTTTCTTAATATATTTTATCTCGTCTTCAATTACTTTACTAAAAATTAATTTTCCAGCTATTGGCACATAATCATACAATTTTATTTCATAATTTTTATCTATTGTAATTTTAGCAAATCTTTTAGTTTTAGGGATTAAAAACCAAGCATCTGAACTTACTGTATATTCATCTCGCCAAGTATCCAAAATAAAAATATTTTTATTAGCAATATTTGTTTCTATTTTTTTATGAACATGTCCAAAAAATATTATGTCTTGGGGTATTTTTTTTACACCTTCATATAAATCTTTTATATCTACATCATAATGACTTTTAAAAATATTAATAAAAGATTTTTTAATCATACTTAAATATGCTAAAAAATATCCTCTAGCTATGTAAGTATATAATGAAAAAATCATATTATAAACAAAATATTTAAATAATAAAACCAACATTTCAGATTTTATAGGTTTATTAAACTTAAATAATATTGTTTTATCATTAATTCTTTCAACAAATGGGTGCCATTCTTTTGAATCCATAAAAAAAGAACTAAATCCTGAAAATAATGTAGGTATGTTTAATTCAACAGTATTTTTATAAGGTTTAAACACATTTCTTCTATCAAATGTAAAATAAGTATCGTGCATATTACCATGTTCAAAATATAATCTCTTTTCAGCATAGCTATAATCAAAGAAAATATTTTTACTTTCAAAAATTTCTTTCATTCTTTCTTGAACTGCTGGAAATAATAATTCGTAATCATGATTTCCAAAAATAAAATAAATTTTATTTTTATCTTCTTTTAAGAATTTTTTTAAACAATCAAATACTTTAGAATGTGCTTTGTAAATAGATTCTAATTTTTCTAAAGCATTCATTGGGGTTACATGTTCTAAATAAAATGTCCATTTGTCTCTTACAATAGGTGTTTTTAAAAAATCGAAAGTATCTCCGTTTAAGATTAGATCTACAGGATTTTTAGTTTTTGAAAATTTTTCAATAGTTTGAATAAAAAGATTATCTGCTACAAAATCATCAGTTAATGTTCCTGAGCCCAATTCAGTATCTGAAAAAACTAAAATCTCTTTAACCATAAATAGTATAAATTAATAATATATAAAAAACTATAGTTTTGTTTTTTTTGGTTTAGCTCTTGTAAATTTATGAAACTTACCTTTCCAAAAATGCTCATATTGAGATTTTGTATAATAAAAATGATCATGTAATTTTGAAAAAAACGAGGAATTCTTAATTTTTTTAATCCCCTTTGAAATAAATCTAAAAAATTTAGATAATTTTTCAAACCTTGCTAAGAAAACAACTAATTTTTCAGATTTTAAAATTCCGTGTAAAATCCCTTGCCCTAATGCAATTCTTTCTGTTGCTTGTCCTATCCTTATAACACTTCTACCTACTCTAAAAATCAAACCAAAAGGCATTACCGCTAAAATATCCAACCAAGAATTCTTAAAAAAATATTTTAAATTAGGAGATAAAAAATAAATAGATATTAAATCAACTACAAAAACACTTATTATCAAATAATCTAAAATTTTTACAATTAAATGTACTGTCTGATTTTCAATATGTACTGCAAATTCTAAAATTATAACTATTATTAATAACACTAAGGCATAAGGCATTATTTTATCAGTAATTCTATTTACCTTCATAAAAAAATTCTTCATATGCTATAAACAAAGATAAAACATATAAACTTAATATTTTAAAATAGATAAAATAATTAAAAAGAAAGAAAAAATAAAAAAATGGGCGAGGCCGGATTCGAACCGGCGACCTCACGATTATCAGTCGTGTGCTCCAACCAGGCTAAGCTACACGCCCACAAATACAATTTATGCATATTTTATATAAAAATAAGGTAATTTAATATATAAACAAAATGTTTTTAAATCTCTCTTTATCCTTATAAAGATATATTTATATTCCCTCTGAAGATATATATTTACTTTTAAATGGTGAACCTATGGCTATAACTTCAGAATACTTTGATCCTAATAAAGCTCAGATGAAAGAATTAGAATTGATTTTAGATGAAAATGATGATATTTTAGATTGTATAAAATTATCTATGAAAGAAAATAATATTATTTCAGCAGATATTATCCTTTTTGAGGGAGAAGTAATTAATTTTAGTGTTAATTATTTTGAAAGAGGATCATTAAAAAACGTTAAATTCTTTGAACCTCATAATATAGTTAAAGGAATAGGCCAATTTAAATATGATTATATTAAAGATTCTATCTTTGGAAGAGTAAGAATAGTTTATTTACATAAAGAGAAGACTTTCGATGGTATTTTGATGTCTGGTAAAGCAAAAGATGGTTTTAAAATTACCTTATCTTACTTAGAACAAAGAGAATAGGCATAGCTATTTAAAGAATTTGTTTCTTAAATATAGAAATACTCAAATTTTGCTTTTTTAAAAAGCATAGATCCCGACTTAGTTTAGTGGCTAAAGCGTCCGGCTGTAGATGTTTCGAGCTTTATAGGTCTTCAACCATTCCTCCTCGGCAAGGTTGCCTATATGAAGCAGAAACCGGAATATCCCCGGTTCAAATCCGGGAGTCGGGACTCATTCTTATTTTATTGAAATTTCAAAAGAAAAAAAAAGAAAAACTATTGTTCTTCTTCGATATAATACCCTAAGATTGATTTCTTTAGAATTCCATTTACTTTTACAATAGCATTCTCTGCTGGTAAGCTGTTTGAACTTATGAATATACTATCAGTATCGTCTTTTAAAGTGTAACCTGATAACTCGCCTAATTTTATGCTATTTAATACTGTTCCAGAAACAGTTACATTTTTGTTAATATAACTATCAAATTTGATTTCTTCAATATTTTTAGTTGTTATACACCCACTTAAAAGTACGAATAATCCTAAAACTAAAATAATTATTGCTAAAATATATTTCATTAAATCACCAAATATAAGATGTATATCCATTTATATAATATTTGTTTTTTTATAAATATATAATATAGTTGATTTTAATGGATTCTAATAAACAAAAAGTGAGTTGTGTTATTCCTGCTTATAACGAGGCAAAGAATATTTCTAAAGTATTAAAAGTAGTATGTACTTGCGAAATATTAAATGAAATAATTGTAGTAGATGATGGCTCTAAAGACAAAACAAAAGAAATTGTAAAAGAATTTCAAAAGAAATATAAAAAATTAAAACTAATTATTAATGAAAATAATTTAGGAAAAACTGGGGCTGTAATTAAAGGAATAAACTCTGCAAAAAATGAAATTATATTTATGTGTGATGCAGATTTATTAAAATTCACACATGAAAATATTAGGTCTTTAATATTACCAGTAGTAAATAAGAAATATGATTTAACTATCTCAAATAGAGCTGGAGATATGGCTACTATTATGGGATTTACAAATTGGTCTAGATTTTTTTCTGGAGAAAGAGTTTTTTATAAAAAAGAATTTCAAAAATTAAAACTTCCAAAAAATTCAGGATATTTATTAGAAATAATAATGAATTTACATTATTTAAAACACAATAAAAAAGTTTTAGATGTTTATATGCCAAATTTATTTACTGTTTTCCAATTTAATAAAATGAGTTTCTTTAAGGGAATAAATAATTATTTGAATATGTATTCCAAAATTTATAATGCAATGAAAATAATTGAATTTTTAGGATTTATTAGAGAATTTACTAATGATAGATTTTCTTGGTTATATAATTTATATTTTAAATCAAAATATTTTAAATTTATTTATGGGTTCTTAATTTATGTTTTTAATTTCTTTGATGGTTTCTATTTATTTTTCAAAGTAAATATATTAAAGTTTATTAATTGGGTTTGGGATTAATAAAAATAAAAAAAGAAAGCTAAAAATAGCTTTATTTAATAAGTATTAAAATCTTATTGTTCTTCTTGTTCGTCTTCTGGATTATGTTCTTGGTTTTCTTGTCCTTCAACTTTAACATTTATTGCTAAAGGGCCTTTTTCTCCAGCTTCCACATCAAAAGTTACTTTTGATCCTTCTTTCAAAAAGTTTCTTGGCTCTATACCTGTTTTATGTACAAAATAATCTTTTCCATCTTCACCTTGTACGAATCCAAATCTTTTTTTTACATTATAGAATTTTACAGTTCCTTGCATGTTTTCACTCCTTTTTGTTTTAGTCTTTTTTAAAGCAAAGACTTAATAATTATAGTAAAATAAGTATATAAAGCTTTGGTTCTTACATATATTATGAATAAAGCAATGTATTATGTTTTAAGTGTTTTGATAGCGATTTTGTTTACTGCAATAATCTTTTATGGTGCACATGTATTCTTTAATTTAGAAGATAATAACTGTTGGACTAAGTATAATTATCCAATTATGGATGACAAAAATTATGACTCATTAGAAGTACAAAAACAAGAAAAATTAATGCAAAATGATATTGAGATTTGTAATTTCGCATACGAATCAAATAAAAATGTTCAAGATAAATACAAGCTTTTATTTATAGGTATAATTAATATTTTGATTTTAATATTGATTTTATTTGTTAGAATAAACAATTTAGAATTAGGACTATTATTAGGTGTAATCTTAAGTTCAATAATATCTATTATTACTTACTATGGCTCAAGCTCAATTATAGCATTTATATTAGTATTAATTGAATTTATACTTTGTTTATTTGTAATAACAAAAAGATTTAAGGATTGAAAATCCTTAAATTTAATTTACTTTTTTACTAAATCTACCTTGAAATTTATTATTTTTATTTTTTGGTCGAGATTTAAATCTTTTGTTTTTATCTTCTCTTTCTTTTGGTTTAGAAAAATCTTTTGAAACAACTTCACTTAAACCTTGATGAGTTTTTCTCATTGGGCTTTCTTCAGTTTTTAATTCTTTATTATATTTAAAAGGTTTTTTTGGAGCTCTTCCACCAATTCTTGGACCTCTACTAGTATTAGTAGTATTTGAATCCCCAAATCTAGAATCTCTTCCTCTTGATGAATTTCTAGATCCCATAGATGGACCTCTACCTCTAGAACTACTATCTCTTCTCATATATTCTCTAGGATTAAAATCTAAACTTTCAACATCAAATTTTTTATTTCTATTTGCAAAGACATGGTCTTCAGAAACAAAAGTTATTGCTTGACCTTTTTTACCCATTCTTCCAGTTCTTCCAATTCTATGCAAATAAACATCTGGATCATTACCTAAATCATAATTAATTACAATATCAACATTATCAATATGTAATCCTCGAGCAGCAACATCTGTTGCAACTAATATAGGAACTTTCATAGATTTAAAATCTTCTAATGCTTTCTCTCTAAAATTTTGAGTTTTATCACCATGTATTGAATTAATAAAGAATCCTTGTTTTTCTAATTTTAATTTAATTTGTTCTGCTCCTCTTTTAGTTGAAACAAAAATTAAAACTTTGGCATCTAAATTATCTTTAATAATTTCTAAAAGTTTTGCATATTTTTCAGAATTTCTTAAAATAAATTTTTCTTCATGAATATTTTTACATAAATCTTTATTTTCAACAGATACTTCTTTGTATTCTTTTAAATGTGATTTAATTAATCTTACAATTTTATTATCTAAAGTTGCAGAAAATAAGTGTATGTGTTTAGGTTCAACATTTTCCATAATAGATTTAACTTCTCCTAAGAAACCCATATCTAATAATCTATCTGCTTCATCTAAAACCAGAGTATCGAAAAAACCTTTTCTAATTGTTTTATTCATCATATGATCTAAAATTCTTCCAGGAGTTCCACAAATAATATCTACTCCTTCTTTTAATTTTTTAATTTCAATAAACATTCCGTGTCCACCATAAACAACAGTAGTTCTTACTTTCAAATATTTTGCTAATTTTCTAAATTCTTTTTCTAATTGAACAGCTAACTCTCTTGTTGGGCTAATTACTAATGTTTTTTTACCTTGTAAAGCATTTTCTAAACAAGGTATAGCAAAAGCAAAAGTTTTTCCTGAGCCAGTAACACTTTTTCCTAAAACGTTTTGACTATTTAATATTAAAGGTATAGACCTTTCTTGTATTTCAGTTAAATTTACTAAATTCATTTCTTTAATTGCTCTTTTAATTCCATTATTTACATCTAATTCATCAAATTTCATTTAATCACCTATACAACTATCCTCTTTTCATCTAGATTCATTTTTGAATACTCCTTTTAAGATAGTTGACAAAAACAGAACATTATTGTATAATATATATTCTGTTGAGGTTATTTATAACTCTTTTTATTTTTTAAATGGACTTTTAATTTTATCAACTATTTTATTATTTGCAATTTTTTCTTTTAATTTTGCTGCTTTCTCCTCTGCAGATTTATTTAATTTGTTAATAAATTTTATTGCAATAAACACAGCCAAAGCAATTATTATGAAATCTACAATTGTACTAATAAAAGCACCATATTTTATTATTGGAGCTCCTGCAGTTACAGCATCAGCCATCGTTGGATAAGTCGCATCTGTTAAATTAATATATAATTGTTTAAAATCCACATTACCTAATAATAATCCTATAGGAGGCATAATTACATCATTTACAAAAGAACTAACAATTTTATTAAAAGCAGTTCCAATTATAATACCAATTGCCAAATCCATTACATTTCCTTTTATTGCAAACTCTTTAAATTCTTTTAAAAAACCCATAACACCACCTTAAAAACCTATCTTTAATATATATTTTAATACTTTATAAAACTATTTGTGATGTTATGATTTTAATTTATATTTTATTAGCTGTCTTCTTAGTTAGTATAATTTCTTTATTAGGAATTTTCTTTTTAGCATTTAAAACAAAAACATTAAACAAAATTACTACTTATTTAGTTAGTTTTGCTGCAGGAAGTTTATTTGGGGCTGCATTCTTACACATCATGCCTGAAGCAATAGAAGAATTACCAGGAATGTTACCTTTTGGATTATTATTAATAGGAATTTTATTATTCTTTATAATTGAAAAAGGATTTCATTGGAGACATTGCCACGAACAAAATTGTAAGAGTCATATTGGATATTTAAATCTATTTGGAGACGCAATCCATAATTTTATTGATGGTATTGCAATAGCTTCTGCATTTTTAATTAATATAAATACAGGAATTATAACTACTTTAAGTATATTATTACATGAAATTCCCCAAGAATTAGGTGACTTTGGAATATTAATACATTCAGGATTTACAAGAGCAAAAGCTTTATTATATAATTTTTATAGTGCAATATTTGCAATTTTAGGTGCATTAATTGCTTATTTATTATCTAATTATGTTTACAATTTCACAATCTACTTAATGCCTATAGTTGCTGGAGGCTTTATTTATTTAGCAGGAAGCGATTTAATTCCCGAAATACATAAAGAAAAAGGATTAAAAGTATCTATTTTGCAAACCCTATTCTTAGCTTTTGGCTTAATACTTATCTTTTTAATGAGCGAATTGCTTCATTTGCATTAAACACTGTTTATAAACATTTCCATAACAATTTATTATATGAGTAACAAAATTATCTTTGGATTTATTTTAGCAATTATATTGTTATTGCCATCAGCTTTCTCAGACTTTAGCTGTAAAAATACTTTAATAAATGAAAATAACAATGTAATTTATTGTGAATATATAGGCACAAAAAATGAATTATTTAGTCCTAAATTAGAAGGTAACTTAAAATATGATTTAGAATTTAATGAAAAAGTAATGAGTCCAAATCAATTATTTATTTTAAAAGTAAATGTGGATGTTTATAATAGTCCTGAAGGAAAACAAATAATTAAGTTAATTCAAGGCACATTTACTCAAGATTTGAGCATTACTATAAATAGATTATATCCAGATATAGTTTCAAACTATAACATTAAATATTCGGAAAATAATGCTAAAGTTGATTTAATTTTGGAAAACAAAACAAATAATATTTATCCAATAATAATAAAATTCTATGATAGTAACAATATTTTAAACAATAAACTTTCAGATAAAGTATTACTATTAAATGAAAATGAATCAAAAAAAATAGAATTAGATTTAGAATTAAACAATTCAGGAAAATTAAACTATGAAATGTTATTTTCTAACAAAAAAATAAATAATTCTATAGATTTGAATACTGAGATCAAAGAGATAGTCCCAAGATATAATATAGTTGCATTTTTTGGTTTAAGTGATTTTGAATTACCAATAAATACTTTGTTCATAATATTGAATGTTTTTTTATTTGTAATAGCCGTAGTGCTTTTTACAATGTTTATAGGAAGATTAGGTAAAGTTATAGTTAAGAGGTGAATTTATGAATTTTACAAAAATATTTTTTAGTATATTTGCAATAGTATTTGCATTAAGTGCAGTAAGTGCATATTATATCCCAGAAACATTTGACCCTTGTTTATTTGGATATTGTTTTGACGAAGAATCAGAACCAAATATAACAGTTACATTAGAACAAACTAATTATTATATTGAAAGCGATAAAACATTAGATTTGTATTTTGTAATTAAAAATACAGGAGATAAAGCTGGAAATATAATTATACAAATGCAACCTTCAGAAGATGATGAAGATTATTTTACTGCTGAAAGAGTTTCTAAAGAATTAGAAATATTGCCAAATAGCGAAGAAACAGTAAAATATAGAATCTATGTTGATGAAGATGCAGATTACGAGAAATATAAATTACCTTTTAAAATAATAGAATACTATTACAATAATGGAAAATACATACAAGATTCATATTTTGTATATGCTAATTTATATGTTGAAGAATTTGATTTAATAGATGTATATTTAGAAGATAATCAAGTTTGTGTAAATTATGATGCACCTTATTATACTAATTTAGTATTCTATAACGATTCAAGTAGAACTTATTATGTATCACCAAAAGTAAAATCAGATTTAATGATTTCTACAAAATCAGATTTAATAGAAGTAAGACGAGACAGAAAAGTTAAAGTAGAATTAAAAATAAATAAAGAATTGCCTATTGGAGAATATGATATTTTAATAAAACAAGATATTTACGAAGACACAGTATATTCAAATGCAAAATATTTAGAAAAAACTTTGACTTTAGAAGTAGTTGATTGTGTTGCTGAAAATTTATCTGTTTATATTCCTACAAGATCATTGAACATGAAATCTACAGAAACAAAACAAATTAATTTTAGTTTAACAAATTCAACTGGAGAAGATATGTCTGTATATTTAAGTTACAAAACATCTGATCCTAGTATAGCAGTTACTTTCCCAACACAACAAGTATCTGTAAGAGATGATTATAGTTATTCTAATAACTTTAAAATTATCACTTCTGGAACATCTTCTGGATATAAGACAGTAACTATAATTGTAGAAACACCATATGCTACTATTGAAAAAGAAATTACAATAAATGTTGCAAAAAGTGATTTAGAATTATCTACTAGTACTTTAGATATCCCTTTAGGATTAAAAGGTACTCAAGAAATAACTTTATCTAATAACACAAATTATACTATGAACTTATATTTGGCAATTAAACCAAACTATGTTGATACTTTAATTTTAAATACAAACAATTTAACTTTAACTGCTGGACAAAGTAAAACTATAAAAGTAGATATTACTCCAAACACTTTGGGAAATAAAGAATATATCTTTGTAGTTTCTGGAACTAAAAATTTAGAATATGTTTTAAATTATACAAGTAATTCAGAAATTGACAACGTAAACTTTGTAAGTAATTATGATTTTAAAACAAATCCAAAAGTAAACACTTGGAATAATTTAAGTGTAACATTATATAACCCATATAATTTTACTACAAATGTAACTTTAAGTGTTGAAGGTTATGATGTTCAAACTAAAAATTTAAACATACAATTAAATCCAAATCAAACAAGAACTGTTGCTTTAGGTTATATGCCTGGAAATAATGCTTCAAAAGCAAATTTAGTAATAGGTTCAAACTTAGGTACTAAAACATACCCTATAACTTTAGATTTAATTTATGATACTGAAAATCCAAAACCTTTAGAATTTAAAGAAGTTCCAACTAATGTAGGTTATTTAAAAGATAAAGTAACTAAAGAAACATTTAAAGTTTATAATTCAAATAACTTTAGTGTTAACGGTACTTTAAAAATAATTGATAACAATAACTTAGTTATTGCTGAAAAAGCATTTTCAGTTAGCCCAAATTCTGAAGAAAATGTAGAAGTAAAATTTAGCTTAAGTGAAAATACATCTGGAATTATAAAATTAATTGCAGGTAATTCAGTAAAAGATTATAACGTAGTATTTACAGAAAAAACTGGTTTTTTTGAAACTGGTTTATTTGGCCTAGGAATAGGAAATACATTAAGTATAATCTTTGGAGCAATAATAATTGTTGGATTATTAGTATTTTTTATAGTTAGAAGGCATTAATCCTTCTCTCTATTATTTTATTTTTCTTTTTTTTATTATTTCTTAATTAGTAGGCTTTTTAAATATTATATATCTAATTATTATACTTAACAACAAATTCTTAATATTCTTTTTTGAAAAGAAATCAATAGTGTGGGGTTGGCAGAACGGTCATGCAGTCGCCTGCAGAGCGACGTAAGGGGGTTCAACTCCCTCACCCCACTTTTTATCTTAATTTTCTTTTTCTTAATTTTTCAAATAATCCTTTTTCCTTTTTATCTTTATATTCTGTTCGTCTACGCAGTTTTCCAGAAATCTTTTCGCTAAATACTAAGAATTGTTCTTCTTGATCTCTTGCACCTATGTGTCTATGCGGAGCCAAAGTTTTAAAATCAGCATCTTTTCTTATTGTTAAAGCATCTCTAAAAAAATATCTTAAAAATGGTTCTAATTCAAATCGTCTTACTAAAATTCTTGATTCTTCTTTTAATAATTGCCAACAAGCTGTTAAACTAAAAGAATACATTCCAACTATATCAGATCTTGTAGGTAAAAATAAAGGCATAAATGGATGTGCTTTTTCATATTGATTTCCTACAACCATTCTTGAACTTCTTGATTTATTATATTGCGCAGCAGTTTTTGCTAAAGTATATAATGATTTTTTAGGCACTTCTAACATATCCGCATCTAAAAAAACTACTGCTTCAGGATTATATTTAACGGCTGTTCTTAAACCTTTAAAGAAAGCAAATCCTTTTCCCATATTCTTATCTAATTGTGTTAAAATAACTTCTGCATTTCCATTAGCATATTTTCCTAACAATCTTCGTTTTAAAACTTCTTTTATAGTATTGTCTGTTGGACCATCTGTTACTATTATTATTTTTAAAGACAAACCTGTAGCTCGAATCAAATCTACAGTTCTACCAATATTTTTTTCTTCATTAAATGTTGGAATAACTACAACTGTTTTAGGCATATCTTCATAATTAATTTCTCTTTCTATAGATTTAACAACCATAATAAAATACCCAAGCATTAATTTATATATTTAATTACTTTTTTATATTATGAAAAAATTTGCTTTAACTAAAAAAGATTTAGAATTAATTACTATCGCAAAAAAACTAATTAAAAAAAGATATACAAGAAATGATACTTTTCATTCTAGTGTTGGGGCAGCATTAAAAACTAAAAAAGGAAATATTTATTTAGGCGTGAACATTCATAGTTTAACTTCTACGCCTACATCAATAGATGCTGAACAAAATGCTATGGGTAATATGGTTACTTGCGGTGAAAAAGATATTGATACTATCGTTGCAATTCATAATCCTAAAGGAAAAAATTTAATAATATTCCAACCTTGTGGAACTTGTAGACATATAATGAGCCAATTTGGAAATCCATTTGTAATAATTGATATGGATTACAAAGTTAAATTATCTGATTTATATCCTTTACCAGTTAAATAAATATAATAACTAATTCAATAATACAATTGCAAAATTTAAGATTGTTGCAAAAGTAACCCACAATAAATATGGGATTAACAAAAAAGCACTTGCTTTTGATATTTTATAAAATACAATTATATTTGTTAAGATAATTGCCCATAAAACAAATATTTCAATTAATGCATATAATGGATTTCGTAAACCAAAAAACAATAAAGACCACAAAAAATTCAAAAATAATTGAATACTATAAATAATGTATGCTAAATTTTTATTTTTATATTTATTTATCCAAATTAAATAAAAGCTTATACCAATTAAAATAAACAGAAAAGTCCATACTGGTCCAAATAACCAACTAGGTGGTTGAAATACTGGTTTGGCAATAGTTAAATACCAAGAGCTAACCGAACTTCTAGTAAAAAATGAACCCAAAAAACCAATAATTAATGGAATAACAATGCTTATTGCTAACTTAACTAAATTAAACCAATTAAACTTTTTCATAATAGTATAATTCTATTTAATATATAAACCTTTTCCACTATATTTACTATATGCCAATATTAAAGATTTCATTAACACCTAGAGAATACCAAACTAACATATATAACGAAATCTTAAAAAAAGGCTCAACTTTAGTTGTTTTACCTACTGGATTAGGAAAAACAATTATTGCCATAATGTTATTTGTTAATTTATTAGAAAAAAAGACAAATACAAAAATATTGTTTTTAGCACCTACTAAACCATTAGTAGAGCAACATTTAGAAAGTATAAAAAAATTTTTGTATGTTGATAGTGTTGCAATAACTGGAACAATACCCCCTAAAAAAAGAAATAAATTAATTGAAGATAATAACATAATTATAGCAACTCCTCAAACAATTGCAAATGATTTGCCAACTTTAAATGTAAATTTTGATTGTATTGTTTTTGATGAAGCACACAAAGCACAAGGATTATATGCCTATACTTTAATTGCAAAAAGATATACTAAATCATTAAAAATTGGATTAACTGCTTCACCAGGAACAAAAAGAAGTGAAGTAAAACAAGTTATGTCTAATTTAGGTATGGAAAATTTAGAAGTAAAAAATGAAACTGATTCTGATGTTTTACCTTATGTGCATGAAACAAAAACTTATTGGATTAAAGTTTCTTTACCAGAGCAATTACAAGAAGTTAATAAACTATTAAATGAATTTATTAATGAAAAAGCTAATCAATTAAGAAGTATAGGTTATGCATTAAGACATGGCTTTACACAAATGGAATTATTAAATATCCAAAAACGAATTTTTGTAGAATTAGAACAAAAAAATCCTTTAGCATTTAGGGGGATTTCTATAATTGCATCAATGTTAAAAATAAATCATGCAGTTACTTTATTAGAAACTCAAGGAATAAATGCATTAAAAACTTATTTTGATAAACTAACAAAAGAAAATGATGATAAAAAGTCTAAAGCTGCAAAAACTATCTTTAATGATGAAAAGGTTAAAAAATGTAAATTAATTTTAGATGGTTTAAATTTAATGGATATTGAACATCCAAAAATAAAAAAACTAGAAGAATTAATTTTACAAGAATTAAATAAAAACCCAGATCAAAAGATAATAGTTTTTAATCATTATAGAGATTCTGTCACTTATTTAGAAAGTACTTTAAATAAAAATCCTTTAATTTCAGCAAAAAGATTTGTAGGGCAAGCTTCAAAGAATAATGATAAAGGTTTAAATCAAAAAGAACAAAAAGAAATTATTGACGATTTTAAACAAGGAAAATATAATGTTTTAATTGCTTCTAGTGTTGCTGAAGAAGGTTTGGATATTCCGCAAGTAGATACAATATTTTTTTATGAACCTGTTCCTTCTGATATAAGAACAATACAGAGAAAAGGTAGAACTGGAAGATTCAATGCGGGGCAGATATTCATATTAATTACTTCTAATACAAGAGATGAAATGTTCTATTATAGTTCTTTGAAAAAAGAAAAAACTATGAAAGATACTTTACAAAAACTATCTAAAAAAGAATCTTTAACAGATAAATTAAAAAAAATTGATAGTGTAAAAGATCATATTGAAATTATTGAAAAAGAAAAACCTAAAATAATAAAACAAAAACTTCTTAATGAAGTTATAGAAGAAATTGAAGCAAATAGAAATGAAAAAAAAAAGTTAAATGATAAAATAACAATAATTGTTGACACAAGAGAAAGAAATTCTTTAGCTGCAAAAGAATTAAATAATAAAGATTGTGAAATTATTGAAAAACAACTAGGCATAGGAGATTATCAAGTTGGGGAAGATACAATAATTGAACGTAAATCTGTTTCGGATTTTATTGCAAGCATTTTAGATGGACGTTTATTTAGCCAGGCAATAAAACTAACTTCTTTTGAAAAAGCTTTATTAATTGTTGAAGGCAATTTTGAGAATGCTTTTGAAGAACGGGATATAAATAAACAAGCAATTCATGGCGCGATGTTTTCAATTATGTTAGAGTTTAAGATTCCAATTCTATTTGCATTAGATGGTTATGAAACTTGTGATTTAGTTTATCAATTAGCTAAAAGAGAACAATTGAAAAGAGATAGACCAATAAGCTATAGAGTTGTTAAAAAAAGCGATAGTTTACATGTTAATCAAAGAAACATTTTAGAAGGTTTTCCTTTTGTTGG
>CAZQQS010000004.1:0-3821 GCA_964595665.1 uncultured archaeon
CATCTAATTTTTGTGCTAATGCATTAAAAAAAGGTAATCTATAATTAGGAACTTTATTTGCAAAAAACAAAATATTTGTCATAATTGCACCTTTTTATATATAGCAGCATATTTTTTAATCATATTAGTAATAAAATATTGTTTTTTTATTTTATTAATACAATGCGTTTTTATTTTATAATTATTAGAATTAATTGCATTAGATAAATCATTTATTAATTGTTTTTTATTGTTTATATTAACTAAAAAACCAGTTTTATTATCAATAATTTCAGGAATTCCTCCAATATTACTGGCAAAAACAGGTAAACCACAAGCCATTGCTTCTAATATTGTATAAGGAAATGTTTCTATAAATAAACTAGGCATTACTAACAAATCTGCCAAATTATAATAATTAACTATTTTTTTTGAATTAATTTTTCCTATAAATACAACATTTTTTTCTAAATTATTCTTTTTAACTAATAATTCTAAATTAGATCTATAATTACCAGAACCCACCACAAATAATCTTAGATTTTTATTTTTTTTAATAATCTCTGGTAAAATCTCAATTATATTTTGCAATCCTTTTTTCATAATTAAAGAACCTACAAAAAGCAAAACAAAATCTTTTTTCAAATTATATTGAATTCTCATTTTAGCCCTTAATTTATAATCCTTATAATAATATTTTGGATTAACCCCATTATTTATTACAACAAATTTATTTTTAATCTCTGGATACTCCTTTTTTAAAACCTCTGATAAAGTTTTGCTAACACAAACAACTTTATCTGATTTATACAACATTTTTTTCTCATAAGCTTTATATAATGGATAAACTAATGCCCAAACAGGCATCAAATATTTTTTTGCCTTAATTGAGGCAAAGAAATCATTTCTTAAACACCCATGAACGGTTGTTATTGTAGGTATTTCTTTTTCAAGATAATTAAATATACCAATTCCAAAATCACTTTCAACATGTAATAAATCAAATTTTTTAGTATATTTCAACTCTTTTAATTTATTTGCAACCGCTTTAAAAAAATTAACTCTCGATATAGGATTTCGCGATATTATTTGATTAACAAAATATATTTTAATCCCATTAATCTCTAATTCTTTCTTACCTTCTGGATGTTTTGAAGTAATTATAGAAATTGAATGATATTTACTTATACCTGATGTTAAATCAGATATGTGTCTTTCTAAACCCCCAGAAATATTATGAATTCCTTCTAAATATTTTGCAATTATACAAATTTTCATTTTAATATCCCTTTTAGTTTTTTAATAAAATTAATAGTATTTAAATTTTCAATATAACCAATATCTCTAACCTGCTTAGGCTTTAACATATAAGATTCTAAAGCATTTTTTAAATCTTGTTCTAAATTAACTTCCGTAACTGGATATATATCTTTTGAATTTTTTAAAATATCCATATAACCACAACCATCAGTAATTATTGCGGGTTTTTTTACTGCTAAATATTCAAATGGCAATATTCCAAAATCTTCTTTATAACCCAAAAATATTCCACAACTACAATTTGCAAACAAATCAAATTTTTGCTTTTGAGAAATATTTGGAATAAGTTCTAAATTAGTACTTTTTTTTGTAAGATCTAAAAGTTTATTATAATAACCTTTATCTTCTATACCCCCAGCAATAATCAATTTATATCCTTTAATATTTTTAATATCAGACCATACTTTAATAACCAAATCTTGTCTTTTATTAGGATTTAATCTTGAAACATATAAAAAATATTTTTTATTTGAAGATTTTAATTTATTTAATTCCAAAATATCTATGGGTGGTAAAACAATATATGTTTTTTTACCTTTAATAAGATCTTTAGACTCTCCTCTTTTTTTGGTTATACTAGAATTAAATATAGGATAATCTATTTTTTTCCAAGCTATTTTTTCTAAATAATTATATATTTTTACTGCTAAATAATAAATAAATCTTGAAAAAACATTAGAATATTGGTTCTTAATAGTCCAAACAAATATATCTGGACTTGCCGCTCTTAAAGGTGTATGTATATATGCATAAGTCTTTTTAGGCAAATAATTTCTAAAAGTTATAAACTCACCAACACCAGAAGTAGATATTAAAAATAAATCATAATTATTTAAAGGTATTTTTGAAAAAAAAGCGCTAATTAAAAATAAACCTCTTAATATAAAATTTCGAGAATATTTTTTTAAAAATTTTGGACCCAATTCAATTATATTAAAATCTTTAAACTCATCAAAGGTATTTTGTTTATCATAAACCCATGTATATAAATCAATTTCCCAATTTCTTGACTTTAATATATCTAATACTACTTTTTCAGCACCGCCTCTACTTTTTATCCAAGGATGAAATAAAGCAATTTTCATATTTATCGCCCAGCAACTATTTCTAAAGCATCTCTTGGTTTTAATTCATAATCTTTGCCAACCATTAATTTGCTTTTAGCTAAAATAGCTTTAATGAATTTATTGCCTAAATCACTATGAACTGCAAATGCAAAATCCAAAGCTGTACTTTTCTCAGGCAATAGAAAGCAATCGGGCAAAACATTACCATCTTTATCTGCTAATTTATTTGCACCTGCTGGGAATATTGGCATGTATTTTAAAACTTTAAATACACTTGTATCTAAAACCTCTTGCACTCCCGTGCTATTATATTTATCTAAGATATTAACCTTTATAAAGTTTAATGCTTTTGATTGCTTTTCATTTAAACTTTCAGATAATATTTTAAAATCTTTTTCACCAGGCAAATAAGAAATTAACTTGTGCTTATCTGCTTCCTTTAATGCCAACTCACTTTCTGCGCTCACAGCTATAATAACTAAATTTGGATACTTTTCTTTTAATCTTTCAATATTTTTCTGTGCATTTGATAAATCACATTTATTTGCAGCAATTACAATTGGTTTAGAGATCTCTCTTAATTCAAAAGCAAATTGTTTAATTAAATCCTCAGAAAAATCAATCATTAATTCAGGTTTACCTTTTAAACCTTTTAATAATTGTGATTCTTTAATACTTAAACCTGCACAAACATCTCTTAATGCTTCTAAAATCTTTTTTTTAGAAGATGCTTGAACTTTTGCAATCTGATTCCAATTTTTTAAAATAACTTGATAAAACCACATATTCAATTCGTAAAACAAAAAATCAATATCATCTAAAGGATCGTGTTCGCCCAATGTAACAGGTTCTCCTTTTTCATTTGTTGAACCAGAAATATCTACTACATGAATCAAAACATCTGCATTTCTTAAATCATCTAAAAATTTATTTCCTAAACCTTTACCTTCATGAGCTCCTGGAACTAAACCTGCAACATCAACAATATCAACAGGAACATATCTTTTACTATCAACACAAAAACCATGCCTGGGATTACATTGAACATTAAATTCCTTATCTATACATTCAACTCTTACAAATCCAACACCTTTATTTGGCTCAATTGTAGTAAAAGGATACGGAGCACATGAAACATTGGCTAACGTTGCTGCTTTAAAAAAAGTACTTTTACCAGACGAGGGCTTTCCTACCAAACCTATAAGCATTAATTCACCTTTCCATATAATACTTTGCCAAACTTTATAATTCCTACTTTCTTAATTTTATTTTCTTTTAATAATTGATTAATTAAATATCTCCCTCCTTGTCTTGATAGATTCAATTCTTCGGAAATGTTATTAATAGACAAATTATTTTTTTCTAATAATTGCAAAATCTTATCTTTGTTACCTTTAAGATAAAGCTTTGGCTTACTCTGTCTTTTTAAAATGTTCTCAATTAATTTGCCTTTTA
>CAZQQS010000004.1:3831-42718 GCA_964595665.1 uncultured archaeon
TAAACTAATTTGGGGATATTTTAACAATAATTTATTATAAGCATTATAAAATTTTTTTAAATCTTTTGATAGAATATATAAATTATCCATTTTGTCTTTAGATTTAGAAAATGTTGTTTTATAATCTAATATATCACAAATTCTTTTTAAACCCTTCACAAACTCATCATTTTTCATTCGTATTATTATATTACTTGAATCAATATGACCTTCATCTATAATTATTGCAATCAAAAAACATAATAAATTTTCATGTGACTTTAAAAACAAATCTTCAGGTACTATAGCCGTATCAGATCTAAATGATTTTTCATTTAATTCATATATTTTAAACATCAAATCTGACACCGCTATTGGGAAATAAATTCTAGTGTTATTATCTTTTAAATAATATTTATCACTATACGCCACTTCCCCAAAAACAGATTCAATCTTTTTTAAATACAATAATTTATATTCTTTATTAAATTGACGATAACCAAAATATAATTGCCTATTCTCTTTAGATTTTACAAGATTTCCATCTCCAATATTATGTGCAATTAGCATATCATAAATTGGAGTTATTTTAATAGGTAATATTGGGTTTTTAATATAGTTCTTTCCTCTCGCAGTTTTATATGCCAAAATATTTTTTTGTAATTCAAATCTGGAAATATTTAATTTATCACAAATTAATAAAATTAATTCTAAATCAATAAAACAAGAATAACTTAATTTTAATCTGCTTTTAAAAGTATTTAAGGGAATTTTTATTTGCGAACCCAATATCTCATACAAGCCTTTTTTGGTTTTGAATTGTCTTTTTATTTCCAAATTTAGATTTTCTAAAAAACTCTTCTTAATACTAATATTTATTTTAGAACCAATTTCCCAAATATTATATAAGGTTTTAAACATATTTTATCATTAAATAATTAAAAATTATAATTTTGCGCAATCAAATAACAAGCATAACGAATAAGCATATAATCTAGAATGTCTTTTTTGGCACCTTTGGGCATATCTATCGTTTTGTTGACCTCAACAAAATGATCACTTATATTAAAGCCAGCTGTTTTACAGCTTATTTTTGCCTTATTTAGAACGCTATCAAAATTTCGCCATTCAGTATACTCTAATAGTTCCTGTAAATCTCTTGCAAACCAAAATTCAACATTATTAATAATTTTTACACAAGACTCAAAAGAACTCGTTAATTTGTTAATAAAGCCCTTATCCATAATTCCACTTTTTACTATATAAATACTATATATAATTGCAAAAGGTATTAAAATACTTGGGTATTTAAATAATTATGAATAAAACTTATGCAATTATTTTAGCTGGGGGCTTAGGCTCACGATTAAGACCTTTTACTTATTCAATACCCAAACCTTTAATAAAAGTGCAAAGTAAACCAATAATGCAATATGCAATTGAAAATTTAAAGAAAAATGGTATTAATAATATTATTGTCGCATCTGGTTATAAAAGTCATAAAATAGAAGATTATTTTAAAAATGGAAAAGAATTTAATGTAAAAATAGAATATATTAAAACAGGTCCTTTTGGAACCGGTGGTGCAATAAAAGAATGTGCTGAAAAGTTAAAAAATACCTTTATTGTTGTAAATGGTGACAATATTGCTAATTATAATTTTAAAGAATTATTAAAAGAACATAAAAAAAATAAAATATTAGCAACATTAGCAATATTTAAAGTAAAAGATGTTTCTCAATATGGAGTAGTAAATTTAAATAAAAATATTATTACTAAGTTTATTGAAAAACCAAAAACAAAAGTAAAAAGTAATTTAATTAATGCAGGAGCATACATTTTAGAACCAAAAATATTGGAATATATTATAAAGAAAAAATGTTCAATAGAAAAAGATGTTTTTGAAAAATTAGCAAAAAATAAAGTAATTCAAGGAATAGAACATAAAAAACAATGGTTCCCTACAGATAATTTCGAAAGATATTATATTGCAAATAAAAAACTAAATGTAAAGGATTTTTAAATATTATAGAATATATTTTTAATTGGTGATTATATGGATTTTAACAATATTTTAACTAAAACAAAAACTTTTTTTCAAAATCATTGGAAACACATTTTAATATTATTATTAATATTTTTTATTGCTTTTGGCATGAGAACTTTAATCTTAAGATACGATTTAATGTTTGAATTTGATAGTTATTGGCATGCAAGAATGAATGCAGATTGGATTTCTAATGGAGAAAAACCAATAATCGATGATATGGGTACATATCACAATGCAAACAAACATATTGTAAAAACACCTTATGCATATGTTTTATGGGGTACGGGAGTATTAGTATATAAAATACTTTTTGGTTCAGTTTATAATCAAGAAAATTGGCAATTTTTATTGAGAATGTTACCTGCCTTATATGGTGCTTTAGCTTGTTTAGCAATTTATTTATTTTTCAGATGGGCTTACAATTCAAAATTAATTGGATATATTGCTGGATTTGTAAGTGCTGTAATGCCTGCATTTATTTATAGACAAATGGGTGGATTCTATGAAGAAGATGCTTATGGATTTTTATGGATGGCTTTAGGATTTGCATTTTTTATTAAAGCTTTAAAAGAACCAGAATTAACAAAAGAAAAGATAATTTATTCTTTGGTTTCAGGAATAATGTTTGCAATAATGGCATTTACTTGGAATGTTTTTGTTATTGTGCCATTAATTTTAGAAGGAATTTTAATTTTAAATATAATTTGGTTATTAATACAAAAAGTTAATAAAAAGAAGATATATGCTTTTTTAGCTTTGTTTGGAATTGTTTTTGTAATAACTGCAACAGCAGGAACATTGGCACAAACTAATTGGTTTGGTTATCAATTAAGATATGCTGAAGGTTTTTTAGGAATTACTGATGCGTCAGTTAATACACAAATTTCTGGAAGTTTTTCTGCAGCAGGAGTTGGAGAAGAATCTATGGGAATAGGTGCTTTTGGACAAAAGTATGGAGTATTTTTAATAGGATTATTTTTATATTTAATTTCTTTAGGCTATGCTATTTACAGAAGAAAAGATATGCTAATGACCATTACAACATTTGCTATAGGCATATTAACAATGTATTTAGCATACAATAAATTGAAATCAACTTATTGGTTTGGATTAGGAATTTCTTTAATGATAGCTTTTGCAATTGCACAATTTATTATTGCAATTAAAGAAAAAAAGATTAACGTAAATTGGCAAGTTGTAGGTGTTGCTTTAAGCATATTTTTATTATTAGGTGGAACTGCATCTGGAATTATTTACACCTATAATCACACTCCAAATATAATTTCTGAACCTGGATGGAAAGATGCTTTAACGTTCATGCAAAATGATTTGCCCGAAAATTCAAAAGTATTCAATTGGTGGTCTTGGGGGCACTGGATAACTTTTATGGGACATAAAAGAGCATCAACTGATAACACAAATGGAGATCAACAAGCAAATGGAGATTTTGGAGCATTTATAATTGAAAAGGATCTAAATAAATCTTTAGGAATAATAAAAGCCTATGATTCTGATTATATTGTTTTAGGAATGGATTCAACATATGCTTTAAGCACGTATCAAACTTATGCTAATGCAAAATCTAAAACAAAATATAATTTAAGTGCTTTTACTATTCCATATTATTGTTCACAACAAAATGATCCTATATCAAAAACTACAAAATTCAATTGTATTAGCCAAGTATCAATTGGAAATCAAAGATTAACTGCAAGTTTAGATGCTAAACAAATGTTATCAATAGCTACAGAATATACTACTAAACCATCTATAGTTTGGCAAAATAAATTACCTGTAATATATTACACAAATAAATATAGAAATATGTTAACTATGGTAGATGTTTCTACAAACGAAACTACAGGCTATAGATTATGGTTTAATGATAAAGAATTAAATAAATATTTCAAAAAAATATATGATAATGGTTTCGTTAAAATTTGGGAAGTTCAAAAAGCTTCTTTAAATGATATTCCAATGCACATGTCTGGATTAAATGTAGAAGAAATTGAAGAATGGAATTCTAAATTATATTGGCTAGATGAGAATTATAGTTATAATCAAGTGATAGAATGAAATTATCTTACATAATAATAATTGAAGCAATTGTTGCTTTTTTAATAACTCTATATTTTACTATAAAATATATTAAGATTGCAAAAATGAAAAACTTAACTGGAATAGATGTGCATAAAACTGAAAAACCAAGAATTCCTGAAATGGGTGGTTTTGCAATAATATTTGGATTTATTTTTGGAACAGCGATATTATATCCTTTTTTGAACGCACCTTATAATTTTTTTGTTTTAACTGCTACTTTAGTTGTAATTATAAGTGCATTTATTGGGGTATTTGATGATTTAATTAATTTAAGTCCAATGAAAAAGATTGTTTTATTATTAATTGCTTCTATTCCATTAATAATAACAAGATTAGGAGATTATTCTATTACAATCCCAATTTATGGAAAAGTATATTTAGGCATATATTTCTCATTAATTATTGTTCCATTATTTGTAACAATATTTGCTAACGCTACAAATTTCTTAGCAGGATATAATGGTTTAGAAGCAGGATTAGGAATTATTACTATATTCTATTATATTTTAATTGGATTGATTACTAAAAATTATATTATTGTTTTTATTTTAGCTCCATTTTTATTTGCATTGATTGCATTTTATTTGTTTAACAAATATCCTGCAAAGATATTTCCTGGAGATGTAACAACATTAAGCATTGGTGCAATAATTGCCAGTACTGCAATTATTAGCAACACAGAATTTACAGCTATATTCTTATGTTTACTTTACTTAATTAATTTTGGTTTATATTGTATTTACACTTTTATTTACTATCCAATTACAAAAATGAAAGAATCAAGAATTTCATCAGTAGATAAAAATGGAATATTAGAAAGACAATATTTTTCCAACAAAAAGATACAATGGCAAAAAATGTATTTCCTATTTGAGCATTGGTTTTATCCTTGCACAGAAAGGAAATTAGTTACAATTTTCTTCACAATCCAATTTGTATTAAATGGAATAGTATTATTGTTTTATGTTTTGTAAAAACATTTATATACCTTAATGCAATATAATAATAGTGAGATTATGAACGGATATAAAATTGTTTTTTTAATATTAGCAGTAATATTTATTTCTATGTACACTTATAACTATTATACTCTTGATGAATCTAAAACTGAGATTAAAACATTAACTACACCAAATAATTGTATTAGTGCTAATGAAATAAATAGTTTTGGATCTGTTGAAACAAAAGACTTTACAATAAATATTCCTAATACTTGGAAAGTAAAGACTTTTGAGGGTGCCCAAACAAATAATAGCTTAATATTTGGAATAAACGAATATGATAATACTGAATTTTTATCTGTTTGGATAGGAGATTACAACAAAACAGCTCACGATTTCCTAATAGATACTTTAAAACCTTTAAGTAACTATACAATTACTGAAGAAAAAGAAGTTTCTTCTAATATAGGAATAATAAGAAATATAAAAATTAATTTTAAATCAAACAACGAATATGTACAAGATATGTATGTAATTATTAAAAATAACAAAGCATACCTAATTTTAATACGAGCACAAAGCATTAATTATCTAAAATATAGCGAAACTATAAACAAAGTAATTTGTAGTTTTAATAATAAAAATTAAATAAAAAATAGAATTAATAAAGTGATAAGGGAGAGCATATCTGGAACTGCCAACTGTATATGCTTCCATAAAACTTTAAAAGATAAAATCTGTTCCAACGCAACTAATTAACCTTAACTACGCAAGTTGTCACTTTTAAAGCTTTATCACTAAACATGTTGCCATACAATATGGAACTCTTTGGACCATCCTAGAAATGAATCTAGAATTTTATATAACTTTATAGCAGAACAGAAAAGCAAAGTTATAGGAACCCTTTACCAAACTGAAAGTTTGTTCAGTGTCTGTTATTTAAAATACAAGAAAAACTTTATAAAGGTTTTCTTTTTTTACTAGGACTAAAATCTTTTGATTTTTTCAATTTCTTCTTAGCATTTAACTTAACAATTAAAACACTTAACAAAACTATTCCTGTAATTAATAATAATGCAAAAACCCCCAAAACAACATATGGAACATAATTTGTGTTAGTAATTGGTTTACAAACACAATTTTTTACATCTAAAACCATATCTTCAGGACAGTTTAATAAACAATTTGAACCTCTAATATAATTTGCATCTACCACAGTATTAGAATCCTCTAATACATCTACATCAGTTATAGGCAAATTTGCATCTGGAGTAGGTAAATTGGTATCTGGAGTTGTAGTTCCAGACCCAGAACTTGGAGGGGTTGTTTTTGGATCTTTAGGAAGTTCTTTTGGATCTTTAGGATTATTTACTGGTGGCTTTTCCGTTACTATTGGTTTTTGTTTTGCTCCAATTAAATATTCTGATCCAGAAACTAAATCCGCAATAAACAAATTATTTTTATATTCTGTATTTAATTGCAAATAATTCCCATCTCTATAAACATACAAAGCTACATCGTCAGTAGTTAAATTATTTGTAGTTAGCCAATCATTAGACAATGAGAAATATAACTCATAATCTTTATTAGATTCAAACAAAAATCCATATGGCAAATCTATATCATAACAAGAATATGTTTTTTCTATAACTTTACTACAAGTCTTCTTTTCAGCATAAAATGACTTATATGAATCAGTAGTATTTGAAATAATTTTTAATTCTTTTATTTCCTCTGGCATTTTGTTTCCAATATTCAAAATATATTCTTGTCCTATATCATTTTCTAAATCAAATTCATAAATTTTAGGCATAAATCCATTTTTATATAAAACTGATAAATAATTATCAAAAATATTCTTTTTAACAATTCCATCTTCAATGTGTTTGTACATATATCTTAAAATAAAAGTAACATTGATGGTGTCAAATTTATCATAATAATCTTGAAAAGAATAATCAGACTTTGACTCCAAATATAGTGCATTAGCTTTTACAGGTTTATTCTCAGCATCTCTGAAAGGAAATGATACTATAAAACTCATATCTATAACTCCTGAACCTTCTACAAAAATTTTTTCAGTATCTAAAGGAGTATCAACAACATATGCTGAAGAATTATTTGCACTAATTGCTTTAGAATTACATTTACCTTTCAAATTAGAATAAGTTATATTTAATTTAGAATTATCTTTCAAATCAAAACAAATATCTGCAAGTCCATCTATATTTAAATTTGATAGTAATAACTCAGCATTATTTGAAGTATAAAATTTATAATCAGGCTTGATAGATTTTATATTTAATTTAGAAATATTGAATTTAGAATCTAAACCATAAATTCCTGTTGCATTATTTACTAAATCATTAGATATAAAATCATTAAATAAAACTTCCTTAGATTTAAACTCAGAATTAACAAAAAACAAATCAAAACTATCTTCTGCACTTGATTTTGTTTTTGTGGATAAAAATTTATCTATATCTACTTTACTATAATCTATAGCATTTAATGCAATAGCTCTTTTTTTATCTGCAACCACATATCCCATACTTAATAAATCTGATTCTAAAGTAGTATTTTCTAATATAATCCCAAAAGCACTTGAACCATATACTCTTATAATTTCAGAATTGTTTAAAATTAATTGAGAATTTTTTACAACTAATCCCTTAGCAGGATATAAATTACCTTCAGTTCCAATCATATATACCAATAAATTATTAGAATTGAAAGTACTTGAATCTATATTAAAAGCAATAGTATCTTTTTTTCCAACAACATTTTTTATATCTAGATTTTCTGCATTAATTTCAGAATTATAAATACTTATTCCCTTAGGGGTATTTCCTTTAACACCATCTATTAATACATTTTCAAAATCAACATTTTTAGAATCTACTAACATAATCCCTGCAACAGAATCAGAAATATTTGTTATAATTAAATTTTTTAATTCAAAATTAGTTAAATTTGAAGCATAAATACCTATATTTTTAGTATTAACAATATTTAACCCTTCTAAACGAACATTTCCACCTAATAAGTAAATTCCTTGGGTACTTCCTGTAATATTAACAACACCCTTACCAATTATTTGGATTCCTTGAGTATTTGGAATTAAAATATCTTCATTATAACTACCTTCACAAACATAAATTCTTGAACAAACAGAATCATTAGCTAAAGCCTCAGAAATAGTATAATGAGTAAATCCTCTACAATCAGAAGTATATCCATCATCATGAACATAATAATCTTGCCATTCTAAACAAGCAGAAACAAAAGAACTAAAAAATAAGATAAAAAATACTATATTTAAAGTTTTAAAAATAAAATTCAAAAAACCACCCTCATAAAAACTACACTAAAATAATATCTAGTCTTTTATAAAGGTTTCTCTTATTTAAGGCATATTCCACAAAGTATCAAAATGGCCTTTAACCATGTTCTTTAAAGTTTCTTGATTATGCAATAAACCTAAATTATACATTTTAGTACTTTCGCCCAATCCCAAAATTAATTTAGAATCATCTATAACATAAGCACACATATCGTGATGCTTAGATTTTGCAAAAGTTAAATCAACATCGTAGTCTGGATGAGATATCAATTTAACATCAATTTTATTAGATAATAATTTTAAAGAATCTTGTAATTTTTTTTGTTCTAACTCTTTATGACCAAAACCAATAATTTCTTTTTTAGCTTTACCTAATTCTTCAATTAAAATATTAACCAAATCTTTGTTTTTATCTACGTTTACTAA
This sequence comes from uncultured archaeon, assembly GCA_964595665.1. Classification (GTDB taxonomy): domain Archaea; phylum Iainarchaeota; class Iainarchaeia; order Iainarchaeales; family 0-14-0-20-30-16; genus 0-14-0-20-30-16. The sequence continues at coordinate 12,671 of CAZQQS010000004.1, forward strand.
TTTATTTTCTTCAATATAATTATCATCAAATTTAAAGTATTCTTTTATCATGCCAACATCTTCAGTAATACTTTGCATTTCCTTATGTTTACTATCTAATAAAGTATCTAAAACTTGATCTACATTTCTTATTCTATAAGTTTTTGGTCTATCTGAAATTTTTATAACAAATTTCATATCTATTAATTGAGAAACAACATCATAAATTCGAGTATTTGGAACATTTGAATGTGAAGCAATATCTGAGATCTTACAAGACTTCTTTTTCAATAAAGCATATAAAACCCTTGATTGATAATCAGTTAAGCCCAATTGCTTAAATCTTGAAATAGCTCTTTCCACATCCATTTAATCACCTAAACTATATATTATATAATACAGAAACATTTATATATTCTTTGAGTTAAATACTAAAAATGCATATATTTTTAAAAAAAAGTTAAATATAAAAAAAACAAAAAAAATATAAATGCATACCCGGTATTTATTTATGTTTAAACGGTGATGTAATGTTTTTATTTATGGGATTATATGATAATGAAGAAAGTTCGGAAGAACCACAAGAAGATAATTATGAAGAGCCTGAAGAAAATGAACCTGTAAAAAAGGTTATTAAAGTAAAAAATACAAAAGGAAAGGAAACTAAGTTATCTAAAGGATTTGAATTACCAGAAATATTGCCTAAAATTGGAATGTATTTAGGAATTGCAATATTAGCAATAGCTTTAATTTTTATAATTTACTTATTAGTTCAACCAAATATCTTAAAATTAAAATTAAGCCCAGATCCATCATATTTAATTTATGGATATGCGGAAACTACTTTAAATGTTGAAATAAAAAATAGCTTTGATTATAGCTTACAAGATTTAACTTTAAAAATAGTGCCAAATGACTCTGAAGCAATTGTAATTATGCCTTCAGAAGATATTAAGATTGCAATAATTGGTGAAGATGAAATTCGTAAATTAAGTTATAAAATAGGCACCGTAGGAAATGTTAATCCCGGAAAATATAGAATAGATGTTGAATTATTAACACCTCAAGAAATTATAACAGAAAAAGTATTCTGGGAAATTACAGATAGGAAATGAGATTATGGAAGATATTATTGAAAAAGAAAATAGATTTAAATTTCTTTTATCTAAAATTGATGGAGAAATATCTAAATTTAAAATTAAACAAACTACATTAGATCAAAAATTACAAGATATAAAACAAGTTACTAAAAGTTTTAATGAACAAATTCCTATAGCATTAAATGCAGATAATCAAGAAAACGTTTATGAATTATTAAAAGCGCATATTTTGGAATTAGAAAATTTAAAAGCATATATTTCTCAAGAATTAAATAAAATAGACAAACAAAAGAAAATAGAAAATGAATTAAAAACACAATTTCAAGAAAATATTAAAGTTGAACAAAATCAATTAGGTGGCTTTAAAATAAATTATAAAGATGAAGACATAAATAAAATCGCAGATGAAGCAATAATGAGCAAGAAATTAATTAGCACATTAAAGGAAAGCATATTTAATAAAAAAATGATTTAAATGGTAAAAAAACAATTCTCAGAAGAAGAAATTGAAACACTAAAAAGAGAAATTGCTGGAGAAATAATTATTTCAAATAATTTAGGAAACACTTTGAAAAAATGGCAGAATATATTTGAAGTAAATCAAAAAACTCTTGCAAAAAATATGGCTATTTCTAACACAATGTTATCAGATTATCAAAATGGTAGAAGAACTAACCCTAGTATAAAATTTATTTTAAACTTTATAAATTCATTAATAAATCACGATATAAAACATAAAGAAAAAATATTAAAAAAATTAATTGAACAAAAAACCGAATTAATTTTTGAAACTAAAGAATTTAAAAAAGGAATAAAAATAAAAGTATTAGAAAAATCAGAAAAAATAAAACAAACAAACATAAAAAATAATAATGATATTGTATATGGTATAACATATATAGATGTTCATGACATTCCAGATTTTGATAATAATGACTTACAAAAAATATTTGGAAAAACTAACAAAAGAATATTTTATATTTCAAATATAACCGATATAACTATAATTCAAATGTTTTTAAATACATTAAAAATAATAACTAATCAAAATCCTAGCGCAATAATCTTAGAATGTAGTTTAAATGAAACTGAAATCAACAAACTAGATTTTAATAATGCAATTTATTTGACAAAAGCAAATAAAACAGAAATAAAAGAAATATTAAAAGAATATTAATTATTTTTGATATTCAGTATTTTCTTTTGGTTTAGGTTCTTTTTTTCTTACTAAAAATGTGTTTCTAATCTTTTCTTTTCCACCAGGAAGCATTCCTACTAACTTAAAACTTAATTTTACTTCTACATCGTGTCTTGCTTTTATTTCTTTAATAAATGCTTGTCCTACGCCCTTAGAACCAAAAAAATAATCTTTACCATTATTTACTTTTTCACTTTTTTGCAAATAAGAACCAAAATTACCCTTTTTTATTTCTTCTTTTTCAGCTAATTTTTGATATCTCTTAAATTCCTTGTCAGTTGCTAAATCAAAATTAAATCCTCTAACCTGAACAGTTGTTTGAAAATAATCACTTATTTTTTTATAACAATCTGAACAATATTGATATTTTGGACTAATCATTACGCTATCTTGAAAATTTTCTTTATCAATTGTAAAATCTAAATCTATTTGCATTTTCTTTTTAAAATAAGTTATATCAAATTTATTTAATTTTAATTCATAATCCGATTTTAATTTATCTAAAATTAATTTTTCCAAAGTATCTTCAGAAAATGGATGCCAAAAAAAATCAGTTTTTAATCTTCCACAAGATTTACAAACAAAAACATCTTTCAGTTTTATATCAAATAACTTTTTATCTACGTAATAACAAGTTTTACACATGTTATCTACAAAATCAGATTTCTTTGTTTCTTTACCACAATTAGGGCATATTAAAGTTTGCATAGTATCACTTTTTATCTTTTTTATCATTCATTAATTTCTTTATTAAATTAGAATTTTGTTCTTTATAAAGCATCAATTCATCTAATTTATTATTTATATCATCTAAATTATTTGCTTTATTAGATTTTAAACTATTTTCTAAATCCATAAATCTTTTATTTAAATCCATAATAGAATCATCATATTTACTAAATTCTAAAGAATTTTTCAATTCTATTATTTTTGTTCCCACAATAGCATTTATTTTACCTTCTAAATCTTTTATAGTATTTAATTTATCTAAAGCTAATTTTATATCCTCAACATTTAATTTAGTTTTAAAATCCTTCATAAAGTCATTTATTTTAGACTCTAAAGTATCATCTATTTTGTTTTTTGCAGAATTAACTAAATTATCTAATATTTTTGCAGAAATATTTAATGTACTATTAGTTTTTGCAATAATCTCATCAGCTTTAACTTTATATTGGTTATAAAAATTATCTAAATCTCTATTACTTTTATTTTTTAATTCTTCAATTGTATTAGATGCCGTTTGTTTAATATTTTGAATTGCATCCATTTGTGTTTGCAAAGTATTTTTTAAATCTTCTAAATTTGTAACTATTTTATCAAAATCATCTAATTTCTTTTGAGTGTTTAAATTTACATCTTGTAATACTTTTAAAGTATTTTCTACTTCAGTTTTAATTTCTTTAATTCTTGATGCTAAAGACATATCCATTTTAGAAACTAATAATGTTCTTTGTGAATCAATTATAGTTTTCATTTTAGCAATTTCTGTTGAAGTAATTTGTTTAACACTTTCTTTGATTTGTGAATCTAACTCCAATTGTTTCTTATTAATTTCATCTAATTTTTGATTTACTAAAGTTACCATTCCTTCAGACCAAACATCATTTTGAGAAGAATCTTCAATTAATAAGTCTTGTTTCTTTGGTTTTTTATCTTTATCATTGGATTTTTTATTCTTAAAAGATTCTAAAGTCTTTTTTGCATAATCGTAATCTACGCCAGCATCAACTAAACTTGCGACAATATCTTCATCTTCCATACCTAAAGAAATCATCTTCTGAATACTTTCGATAATAATCTCATCCATATTATATATAATAAGTATAGCTTTATATTTTTAATCTTTATTAATTTTTAATGGATTCTTTAATATTTGTAGAAAAATGCGCCCTTTTGTTTAATAATACACATTTTTTAAATCTTTTTTGGGAAATAATTACAAATTTATTTCCAATTATTTTAATTATTACATTAATATTTTTAGTGCATAAAAAAAAGAATTATATTTATTTAGCAATATTTGCTTTAAATTTAACTTTGGGATTATTATTAAAAAAAATAATTACTTTATTTTATTTTAGTCCGAGACCTTATGAGCTATTAAATTTAGTTAAAACAAATATTATGGACAATTCGTTTTTTAGTAATCATACTTTTTTAGTATTTGTTACAGCTTTTTTTATAATTCAAATAACTGATAATAAAATAATAAAATATTCTGCAATAATTTTAGCAATAATTACTGCATTTTCGAGAATAGTTTTAGCTCAACATTATTTAATAGATATTGTATTTGGGCTAATATTTGCCCAAATATTTTATATAATAAGCATTAAAGTGTATAAAAAATATTTTTAATCCTTATCATCATCTGCAAATGTTTCAGCATAAAAATAATATATGTCTAAAAGTTTTCTATTCCAAGTAGATTCTTGTAATCCAGCTTCCAAACATAATCTATCTAAAAATTCATATTTATCAGGATACATTTTCCACATAGTAGGTAAGAAAACTGTTTTTTGTAAACCTTCTTTAATTACTAAACCCATTCTTGAATCTATTTTAGATAATAAATCATCTTTAGTATTATATTCTAATTTTTTAACTTCTGTTAATAAAGAAATTTCAATAGTTAATCTTGGCAAATCTAATTTTGTTATAGGTTTATGTTTTTTTGAATAAAACCCAGCATTAATTGCATTTTCAATTACTCCTTGATAAATATATTTCAAAGGTTCAACATATCCTGAAACGGCTCTTAAATAATTGTCTTCGATAAAAACAACATATACACCTTTTTTCTCAAAACAATCATCTTTTAATGATGTAAAATCAGGAACAAATTCTTTATTCATTAATTTTGTCTCTAATGCTGTTCTAGCAAACTCTAATAATTGTTTTTGCACTGCTTTTGAAGTCATAATCCCACCAACCAAATTTATATTTATTCACTCTTTTTCAACATTTTTATTATTTTTCTTATCTCTATAATTAAATATTAATATGAATATAATTAAAAGCACTATCATAATTAACAAAGTTATTGTTATAATCATTACAACACCCTATGTATTTTAATATAATCTGCAAAATCTGTTCTTTTAATTACCCCTATAATCCCTTTTTCTTTACCTTCTACTACAGGCATAATCTCCAAATCTTTGGCAACCATATATTGTGCAACAAAAGCTAAATTCTCTCGAACATTTATCGCATCAACAACTCTCGCAATTTTAACTACCTTAGTTCCAGGCCACAAATCTTTACTTAATTTAGAAATATCTTCTACACTAATTACCCCATAACCTTCATTTAACTCTACAACTGCATCTGGAATTCTTAAATCTTTCATTTTAGAAAAACAATCCATTACACTTGTATCACTTTTAAACAATAAATCAGGCTTGACCATAAAAGTCTTAATAGATTTACCCTCTAAAACGCGCAAAATCTCATATTCTCTAAATTCTCTCATTGTAGCATAATAAATAAATAAACCAATTAAAACAATCAAAATATCCCAAAAGAATAATCCAGTTAAAACAACAATTAATGCCACAACCTTACTCAAATATGGAACAATCTTATTTGCAGTAGTTTCTCCAAAGATTATAGTTAATAATGCTTTTATTAATCGTCCACCATCCATAGGCATAGCAAATATAAATGCATTAAATGAAAATAATAAAAATGCAATCCAAAACACAAAAAACAATGGAAAACTAACTAAACTAAAATCTATTGTTTGTGCCGTTAATGTATTTTTTAATAATATTTCAGCAGGCCATAATTGAGGCAATAATAAAGTACCAATTAATGCAGCACCAAGCATTATTAAAAAATAAACTAATAAACCCACAAACCCATAAATTAATTCTTGTTTTGGATTATCAAAATCTTTACCAAAAAATTTCTTTGTGCCAAAAGGATAAACAATATATTTTCTTAATTTCAAAGAAAACCTTTTAGCCAATAATAATTGAAAACCATCATGAATTAAATTAAAAACAATAAACGTAACAAAAAGTAAAAAAACAAATAAAGCTTTTAGATTATGAAAAATTATTAAACCTAAAAGCAAACCTATAAAGAAAAATATAAAAGTAGTATCGATCTCAAAGATACCAATAGTCAAAGTAAATTTAGATTTTGACTTAAAGGTATCCAAGATCATTTAAATCACTCATAATGTTTCTAATTCTAAACCTTTTGACCATTTTAAAACCAAATTTATTATAAAAGCCATAATATATGCTATTAAAAAAGCCATTATAGGTGTAGCGATCAAAACTACAATAGAATATAAAACCCATGAACCCCAACTAGATGCTCCATAAAAGAAACTATTTTGAGATAAAAGTTTATAAAACAAATCAAATATTGTGTATATTGTTGTTAAAAACAAAGTATAAATCCCCATTACCTTTGCAAAGGAAAAATACTTTATTTTAGATATTATAATACCTGCCAAAGAAACCACCTCTTTTTATTAGCAATTATAATATAATAATAAGGTATTTAAATATGTTACCCTTAAATATATAAGATAAAAGAAGGTGTTAAAATGTTTTTCATAAAAAAATTATTAAATAAAAGTAAGAATATTGCAGTTTTTGTTGACGGCCCAAATATGTTAAGAAAAGAATTAAATATTGATTTGAGACAAATCAAAGATATATTAAAAGATTATGGGAAAATAAAAATTGGAAAAGTATTCTTGAATCAATTTGCTCCTACAAAATTATCTGAAGCAGTTGTAAATCAAGGTTTTCAAGTAGAAACATCTGTTGGAGATGTTGATGTTATGATGGCTGTTGAAGCAACATATACTGCATTTAACAAAAATATAGATATTATTTGTATGGTTACTCGAGATTCTGATTTTATACCAGCAATACAAAAAGCAAAAATTATGGGTAAAGAAACTATGGCAATATTAGTTGATGAATCGAGTGCTGCTGCATTAAAAAATACTGTAGATTATATAATCATATTAAACAAAATGCCTCAAAACCCACAAAACAATAATAGAAATAATAATTACAACAGAAATAACAGAAGGTAAGATAATGAACATCCCTCAAGGCAAACCGATTATTAAAAACGTAAGTACATTAAAATTAAATTATGAATCTATGTTAAACGATTTAATAATTAAGAAATTTAATGGATATGTTTGCTTAACTTTAAATGATAAATTAGGTTATGAAGATGGGTTCATAGTATTTCAAAATGGAATCATATTAGGAGCATATTATAATTTACTAGATAAAAACAAAGAATTTTATAGTGAAAATGCTATTAGATTTTTTGTTAAGGGTTTAAAAAGCAACTTTGGTGCTTTAGATGTATACACTTTAACCAAAGAACAAACCGAATTATTATTAACTTTTAATGAAAAAATACGAAATAAGCCCATAAATAGCATTAAATATTTAAATGAATTTACCCCTAATAATAGTAATGAAGAGCTATTTGTAGAAGAAAAAGAAGAAAATAAATATGATTTGTTTAAAAAAATCGGTTTAGGGAATATAAAAATTTAGGTGAAAATATGGGTATAATAAAAAAAATCTCAAGATATCTTTTAGGAATAGATGATACTGAGATGTCAAACCAAGAAAAATTTATTAAAAATTTTTATAATTCTCAAAAAATAACTTTTAGAGATATAGACAAAACACATATAGCTAGTTTTATTGATACTTTATTGAAAAAGCATGATTTAATTTATTTTGGATTAGTTTCAAATAGAAAAATATTATTAAGTTCAGAGGAAAAAGTAAATAAAGAAATTTTGAATTATTTTGATGTTTTTGAAAACATTAGGGGAAATTTAAAAGATAAAATTGTTTTAATTAAAGGAAGTCCTTGGATAGGTATATTTGAAAAAGAAGATTATATTTTTGTAACTAAACGAGAAGTAAAATTAAGTGAGATGGAAATTAATGCAATCGCACATGATGTTTTGAATTGCAAAGAAATGTATGATACTAATGAACCAATTAAAAGTTTAAACATACAAAAAGCAATTATAAAAAAAACAGCTGGGTAAATAAATTTAAATGGGGATATTTATGGTTAGAATAATTACTTTTGCCTCTGGAAAAGGAGGAGTTGGAAAAACAACAATTACTGCTAATTTAGGTATAGCATTAAAACAAATAGGTAAAAAAGTTTTGTTAATTGATGCCGATGTTACAATGGCAAACTTAAGTTTAATATTAGGTATGGAATCTTCACCTATTACAATTAATGATGTTTTGAGAGGAGAAGCAAATATTGAAGATGTAATTTACAAAGGTCCAGCAGGAATAGATATTATACCTTCATCATTATCTTTACAAAACTTTCAAGCATTAGATTTGTCTAAAATTCCTCAAATTGTAAAAAAAGTTTCTTATAATTATGATTTTATTTTATTAGATTGTTCTGCTGGAGTTGGAGAAGATACTTTAGCAGCAATGGCTGCAGCAACAGAAGTAATGTTAGTGATAAATCCATTTTCATTATCAATAGCTGATGCTTTAAAAGCAAAAATTATGGCACAAAAAATAAATGCAAAACCAGTAGGAATTATATTAAACATGGTTGGAAAATATAAAGGTGAAATAAAAGAAGAAGAAATTATTAAAATGATGGAATTGCCAAGTTATGGTAAAGTTCCTTTTGATGAAATAGTTAGACAAAACTTTTATTACAAACAAATTGTTCCAATAATGGTTAAACATCCTAATAATGGAGCAAGTATTGCAATAAAAAATATTGCTTTAAGATTATTAGGAAATAAAGTAGAAGATCAAGAAGTTAAAAAAGGATTTTTTTCTTGGTTAAAAAATATATTTGGAAAAAAATAAATTAATATTTAAGGGGTGTAAATTATGGTAGAAACAAAACCGTTTGATTTTTTAAATTCAAGCATTAACAAAAATGTTTTAGTATTATTAAAAGGAAATACTAGAATTAGAGGTATATTAAGAGCATTTGATATCCATATGAATATTGTATTAGATGATGCTGAAAGATTAAATGAAGATAATACTGTAGATATAAAGATAGGTAAAACTATTATTAGAGGAGATACAGTAATATTATTATCATTATAGTATTATAAGTAGGATATTCCTACTTCTTTTTATATTTTAATTAAAAATATTTATATAGTGGGAATAATGTAATTATTATATCTCAAATATAAATATGTGATTGTTATGGAGTTTCAAGAATTAAAAGGCATTAAAGAATATTTACCTGAAGAACAAGAAGTTCGAGAGTATATTACTGATATATTAAAAACTAATTTTAAAAAATATGGTTTCAAGCCTTTAGAAACAAGTATATTAGAAGACTTTGCTATTGCTTCTAGCAAATATGCTGGTGGAGAAGAAATCTTAAAAGAAACTTATAAATTAACAGATCAAGGGGAAAGAAAACTTTGTTTGAGATATGAATTGACTTTCAAATTAGGTAAATTAATTGCATTAAATCCAACATTAAGAATGCCATTAAAAAGATATGAAATTGGAAAAGTATTTAGAGATGGTCCAGTAAAAACTGGAAGACTAAGAGAATTTACTCAATGTGATGTTGATGTTGTTGGTGTAAAAAATCTAGCTTTAGAAGCAGAATTTATTGCAATGTCTTTTGATATTTTTAATAATTTAAATTTGCCTATAAACATCCAAATCAATAATAGAAAATTATTGTTTGGTTTATTTGAAGCTTGTAATATCCCTGAAAAAGAATTTATTAACACAGCTTTATCTTTAGATAAATTAGAAAAAATAGGCGAAAAAGATGTTAGAAAAGAATTAAATGAAATTCTAAATGAGGATTCTATTGACGCTTTATTTGAATTATTAAATGCCTGTAATTCTTTAAATAATAACTCAAAAAAATTAGAATTTTTAAAAACAAAATGCCAAAACAAATTATTTTTAGAAGGTTATAATGAATTAAATGAAATCTTTTCTTATGCTAAAGATTTGGGCATAAAAGAAAATTTTTATTTTATACCAACATTATCTAGAGGATTAGGTTATTATACTGGTCCAATGTGGGAAGTATATTTACAAAAATCAAAAATAAAATCAAGTGTTGCTGCTGGAGGTCGTTGGGATTCAATGATTCAAAAATTCTTAGAAAGCGATAGAGAATATCCTGCATCAGGAATGACTTTTGGATTAGATGTTATTTATACAGCATTAAAAGAAGATAATATAAAATTAAATGATTTTCAAAAAACTCCCAAAGTATTAATTATACCTTTAGATAAATTAAATACTTGTTTAGAATTAGCTACAGAATTAAGAAATAATAATATTAGCGCAAGTATAGCATATGATGATAAATTAAGTAAAGCTTTAGATTATGCAAACAAAGAATTAATTGAATATATTATTGTTGTAGGTAAAAAAGAAATCGAAACTAAATTATTTGGTTTAAAAAATATGCTTTCTGGTGAAACTAAAAATCTAAACTTAAAAGAAATGATTAATGAATTAAATCATTAATTATATAAATCCTTGCGGCTTTTTCTATTATGGCTGAAGAAATTTATATTAATAAGTTTGATGATCTAATTAAAACTATTGAAAATGAGAGAAAAAAAGGCAAAATTCTAATAGCACAATTAGCTCCTGCTGTTCGAATTACTATTGGTGAAGAATTCGGATATATTGCCGGAGAAAATTTAACTAAAAAATGTTTTAGTGTTTTAAAACAATTAGGATTTGATTATATTTTTGATACCCCTTTAGGTGCTGATTTAGCAGTATATGAAGAAGTTCATATATTAAAACAATTATTAGATTCTAAAGATGAAAGCTTTTTTCCATTATACAATTCTTGTTGTATTGGGTGGAAAAGATATGCTGAGCGAATGCATTCTTATTTAATGCCTCATGTTTCTTCAATAGCTTCACCTAACCAAATTGTTGGAAGTATAGCTAAAAACTATTTAAGCAAAAAAATTAATAAAAAAGTTTCTGATATTGTTGTAGTTGGAATAATGCCTTGCACTTTAAAAAAGTTTGAAACTTTAGATACTTTTGATTATTTTGAGAATAATAAAAAGAAAAATGCAAAATTTGTTGATTATGTTGTTACTACTTTAGAATTAACACAATGGATTAAAAATAAAAATATAAACTTTCACGAAATAAAAGATATAGATGTAATAAATACAGCATCAAAAGAAGGAACTATTTTTGGAGTAACAGGTGGTGTAACAGAATCTTTTTTAACTGCTTTTGCAAAATATTTAGGAGAAAAAAAAGAAATCTTAGATTTTAGAGAAAATGAAGAATTACGAACATATAAAGTTAAAATTGGGGAATATGAATTAAAAGTTGCAATTGTTTTTGGTATAGGAAATATAAATAAAATCTTAGAACAAATTGCTGAAGGTGAATTTTATCACTTTGTTGAAATGATGTTTTGTACTAATGGCTGTGTTGGAGGTCCTGGACAACCAAAGTGTTCAGAAAGTGTTCTAGAAGAAAGAGCAAAAGCTATGCGAAATACAGCAGATAAAATCCCTAAAATAACTTGTTTTGATAATAGTGCATTATTAAAAATTTATTCTGAATTAAATATTACTCCCAATTCAGAAAAATCAAAAAAATTATTCTTTTTAAAACAAGAAAATAAAAAAGAATCTAAAAAAATATTATCTTGGAATTAAGTATTAAACTTTATCATTCATTAGCTTTTTAACATCCTTACTTATTTTCAAACCCAAATTAGTTATTTTATATACTTTATAATTTCTATCATTAGGATTTTCACAAACAATTAATTTTTCATCCCGCAAATATTTTAAAGTTCTACTTAAATGAGACGCATATAAAAAAGTTATTTTTACTAATTGAGACTGCAAGATTTGTTTTTTTTCGGAAATATAAAATAATACATCTCGTTTATTTTTAGAACGAATTAAATCTAAAACCAACTTATCCATAATGAAAAATAGGTTCGATTAATAAAAACTAGATTTACCAACATTTTACCAATATATTACCAAAAGTAATATAAAGGTTAATAAAACAATATATTTATACTTTTTTAAGGAGGAATATTATGATTTCTAAAAAGTCTAAAAATTATTTATTGCCCATTATGGCCATTATCTCATTTATTTTAATAATACTTATTATAGTATTTGGAGTTTTCAATAACAATCTAACTAAACAAATAAACGAATTAAGCTTAAAAAATATAGATTTAAATAAACAACTAAATCTAAATAATGAATTATATTCAAAGACGATAATTGATTATGATAATAATTTGTTAAAAGAAATTAATTTAAATGATGCATTTAAAAATTATTTATATGATAATTCGGAATTAACAAAAAAAGAGTTTATATTATCAGAAGATCTTGAAGACATTAATACAATATTAAATTATAATACTTGTAAAGCATATTCTGAAAAATTAGAGGATTATTATAATATTATTAATCAAAAAGAAGAATTATACTTGAATTTTATAAATAACTATCAAGAATATTCTAAAAATAAAGTGTGTAGTGATAAATTAAATAATTTAAAAATACAATCTGAAGAAATCATAAAACTTAGGTCAGAATATTTAGATGCCATTACTAATTGGTGTTATGGATATCATAAAATAGATTGGTCTAATACTTGGGAAGAAAAATATTTGATGCCAGAAAATAAGGCTGCAGATAAATTAAATAAAAAAATATCTGAAAATACAGAATTTGGTATAGAATTAACAAAAACATGCTTCTCAAATTGAGGATAAAATATGAAATCTAATGTAATATGCCCTTATTGTAAAACAGAAGTAGAAATTAATTGGGAATCTGAAGATGCAAATAAGCAAGAAGAATATAAATGCTATAAATGTAAAAAGAATTTCTATTTTACTCCAGAAATATCTGATAGTTGGTTTGATGCAATATTGGGTTTTATTATAATATTAGGCATTATTATAGGTTCGATTTGGATTATATATTTTGGAATATCAAAAACTATTTCTTTTTTTTCAAATAATGATACTTCAGATTATCAAAAGCAACAAGATTTAATTGCACAACAACAATATGACTTGCAAAAAGCACAATTAGATGCTGAAAGAGCTAAAATTCAAGCAGAAACTGATAGATTAAAAAAAGAAATTGCCAAAATACAAGCAGAACAAAAAGCAGAAATAAACACAATAAAACAATACACATCTAAAGTATTATTTGATGATAGCCAATTTAGAACTATTGCAAAACAAATATCCCAAGGATGTAATGGTGAACAAGAATGTCAATTATATAAAATATATAGATTTGTAGTTACTTATTTTGAATACTATTCAGATCCGAGAAATAGCGAATATATACAATCACCAACAGAAACTTGGAATTCAAAGGGAGGCGATTGTGAAGATTTAGGAATAATATTACAAACATTACTTGAAAGTGTTGGAATTAAAACCTATTCTGTATTTACAACAAATCATTATTATGTTTTAGGATGTATTTCAGATTCAGGTAAAATTTTAGAATATACAAATAATGAACTAAATAAATATGATAAGTATTATGATAAAATTCATTATTATTCTATTAATAATTTAGAATGTGTGCCATTAGAACCTACTGCAGGAGACTTTGGATATCCTGGACACTTTACTACATCATATAGTGAAGCTTATGATCCGTTAACCTTGAATAAAGTTATATTAACTTAAATTAATTATTTCCAACCATATGTAACTCTATGTTCTAAAAATCCAGTAATTGTTTTATAATTTAATTTTTGTAAAAATTTTTCAACATCACTATCAGTTGTTTTGTCATTAATAATATGATATGTTGCAATTGCTAAATTTATTTCATTATTTTTTAATAAATTCTTTGCACTTTTTAAAACATATAATTCAGAACCTTCAACATCCATTTTAATAAAATTAGGAATTAATTTTAATTCTTTTGAAATAGTATCTAATTTTATTACGTCTATGGCTTTACTTTTTAACACCTCATTTTCAAATATAAAAGATGAACCTCTTGAAGTTCTTTCATAAAAATCTTTTTTGCCATCAATATCAAAAACACCTTTATTAATTGCCACAACATTTTTTAATTTGTTTAACTCTAAATTAGCCAACAATTTTCTATAAGATATTTTATCGGGTTCAAAAGCAATTACTTTTCCTTTTGGGCCAACTAATTTAGAAGCAATAATAGTAAAACAGCCAACATAAGAACCCAAATCAAAAACCACATCTCCTTTTTTCAAGTTATATTTACCAAAATACCCTTGCATTATGTTTAGATCTTTATCCAAATTATTGTGGCTTTTAAACTTAATTCCTTGAAAAGAGTAGTCTTTAATATCCATAGAATTAGAAAATAGGGAGAGCTTTTTAAATCCTTCTTTTTTACTATTTATATGTTTAAACTTATTGTTTTTAATCTTTGGGATACTTTAGCAAAAATTAATGGTAAACAAACATTAGACTTACTAATTAAAGAATTTAAAATTAAAGATAAGAAAGTATTCAAAAGAAAATTTAATGAAATTTATTTAACAAAACATTGGAATTCTAAATTTGAAGCTTACAGAGAAATCTGTAGAGAGTTGAATTTGGGAACAGATGAAAATACAATTAATAAAGCAATAAATATTTCTAATAAAAATCTAATTACTATAGAAGTCTTTCCTGAGACATTAAAACTATTACAAAGTTTAAAGAAAAAATACAAATTAGGGATATTATCTAATACAAGTATATTTTTAAAAAACATTTTAGAAAAAGAAACTAAAATTTTAAAATATATTGATTATCCTTTGTTCTCATATGATTTAGGTGCAATTAAACCAGAAATAAAAGTATTTAAAAATTTATTAAATATTACAAATTTAAAACCTGAAGAAATACTCTATATTAGTAATGATAACACAAAAGATTTAAAACCCGCAAAATCTTTAGGTATGAAAACGCTTTTATTTAAAGATTTAGAGCAATTAAAAAAAGATTTAGAGGAATTATAATGGATTGTGTGTTTTGTAAAATAGTTAAAGGAGAAATACCTTGTCATAAAATATATGAAAGTAATAATTATTTATGCTTCTTAGATATAAATCCAATAACTGAAGGGCACGTATTATTAATACCTAAAAAACACATTGATTATGTTTTTGATATGCATAGAAATGAATATTCTAGATTGTTCTTAGAAGCAAAAATGATTGCTGAAAAATTAAAAAAGGCAACAAATGTAAAACGAATTGGCATAACAATAGAAGGTTTTGCAGTTCCTCATGTTCATATACATTTGGTGCCGTTAACAAAAGGAAATCAATTAAATCCAGAAAATGCAAAACCTTTAAGCCATGATAAATTAATAACAATAGCTGATAAAATTAAAAAACAATTTTTGGAGGAATAAAAATGAAAAAGTTAATTAATAAAATAAAAGGTATTTTTGGTAAAAAAAAGGAAATTAAAGAGAAAAAAGAACTAAAACCAAAGGAAAAACCTAAAAAAAAGAAAGTTTCAAAAAAAGCTAAAAAATGATTAAAACTAAAAACTGCTAAAGCAAAAAACCTAAGCTTTAGCAAGTCTAATTTTTAAAACCACGAGATTCCTTTTTAAACTGAATTAACTTAATATATTTAGTTTTTGGAAAGGGTGATAATTTGAATTTCAATGTTAATGGAGTAAGAGGCAATACGCCTAAAATGGGATATACCTGTATGAATTGTAGAAAAGAAATCGAGAATCCAGAAGGCCCTTTTGGAAAAAGATTTTGCTCTGAAGAATGTAGAAGAGAATATATGGGAAAGTAGTTTTTTAAATTACTTTTATTTTATTACTTTACCAGTTTCAATATACCATAAATATAAATCTAATTCTGCCAAGTTTAAATTGGCTTTTTTTCCTATTTTTTCTAGTATTCTTTCTGCGTCTAAATATACTTTTGGAGTAATCGTTTTTGGTTTTATAATTAATTTATTTTTAACTAATAGATCTAAAATATGAAAATCAATAATTGCTAAATTTTCATAACCTATATTTCTTAAAAAATGACTTGACTCTTTTAAACCTAAACCTTTAACATTTTTTGCTAAATAATCTCTTAATTCAAATTCATCTTTAATATCATCTAAAATATTTCTTAAATTATGTTTTCTTGCTTCAACAATATATTTTGCCCTAGTATTAGGAAATCTATGACCCAATTCTTTTAATTTTTCAGCTAACTTATTTTCATCTAATGTAAATAATTTATCTTGTAAAGTATTTTGAATCTTTAATGATTTTTCTGCATTAAAATTTGCTGCCATTAAACAAAAACATAATTCTTGAAATAATAAATTATTAGATGTTTTCTTCAAAGATTTAAAGTCTTTTATTTTATTATCAATTATATTTTTTATTTCTGTTTTCTGTAAAATTTTTATTTTATTTATTAAATCAATCATAATTTCACATAAATCTTTTTTCAACTATCTTCCAATCAATTGAATTAAAAATTGTGTTAACATAATCTACTTTTTTTAAACCATAATCTAACATATATGCGTGTTCAAAAACATCTATTACCAACAATATATCTAATCCAGCTAATAATCCTAAATCATGTTCATTTACCCAAATATTAAATAATTTATTTTCTAAAGAATCATATGCTAATACTACCCAACCTATGCCTCTCATAGCTGTTAAAGATTTAAATTCTTTCTCGAAATTATCAAAAGAGTTATATTGTTCAAGAATTAATTTCCCTATATTTGATTCCGCATTAAATTTTATTGGATTTAAAGACAAATTTTCAAAATATAATTCATGTAATCTCATTC
The DNA here is from genome assembly GCA_964595665.1 of uncultured archaeon. Classification (GTDB taxonomy): domain Archaea; phylum Iainarchaeota; class Iainarchaeia; order Iainarchaeales; family 0-14-0-20-30-16; genus 0-14-0-20-30-16. Next base: position 29,782 of record CAZQQS010000004.1, read on the forward strand.
CATTAAATTCCCAACCAAATCTTCTATGTAATTCCGCATATTCTGGACTTGCTTTATCTAAAGTACTTAACAAAGTTAATAATTTATTTGTATTATTTACATATCCCTGATACAAAGTAAAATGATTTTTTAATAAATCATTTGATAAACCATTTATTCCCAATAAAAAATCATAATTTTTTATTTCATACATATTTTCACCTATAAAAGACACCCAAAACCCTTTTTAAACATTATTATTTTCCAAAATAAAACATACATTTATATACTTTTAAGGCCCAATTACATAATACCAAACCGTTTTGGTAAGTATAGGAGAATGAAAATAGATGTATAATAGAGATGATAGAAATAATAACAGAAGTAGCTTTGGAGGCAATTACCAAAGACAAATGCACGATGCTACATGTAGTGAATGCGGTAAAAAAACACAAGTTCCATTTAAACCAAAAGAAGGATTACCAGTTTTTTGTAAAGAATGTTATTTCAAAAACAAAAATGGTGGAAAAACTTACACTAAAAAAGAAGACGAAGAAGAATATTAATTAATTTATTAATGACTATTTATAGAGTATTTTTTTAAATTTACTCTTTCTTTTTTTTATTTTTCTAATTAGTCCTAATTATTCTTAAAGTAAATAATTCTGGTGCCAAATGAGTATTTACGATTTCAAAATCAAAATCTAAATTAAGATTATAATCTTTATTATATCTTTTTACAGCCAACTTCAAATATTTTAAAAAATATTCTCTAGCATATTCATTACTTAACCTAGGAATATTAGTATTTTCTAAATAATAAGATAATTTCCCTATGGCATTATGATCTTTAATAATTTTCTTAGACATGATTAAATTTCTTAACCTACTTTGCAATTGCAAAACATTTATAGTTAAATATGCTTCACCACCTTTTGCCAACATTAACGCGGTAAAAAAAGATGTTTTTTCAGGATAATTTGTATGATATCCTACAGAATACACACCCTCAATAAAATCATATCTACCAAGAATTTCTTTTAATAAATATCGATTATATTCTGGATTTGTCCACAGCTCTTCAAAAGTAAAATTATCTGAAAAATCTTTTCGAACTATTTTTCTAGCACTTCTAACTATTGATTTAGTTAAACCAAATACATCAATTTCAGGAGATTTACCTACAATTTCAAAACTTCGTTTTATTTTAGGGATATTTTCTCCTAATGATGGGCCTAAAATCATTATTTTAGGTTTTTTAATATTAGATGTAAGAATAGAATCATAAAACTGAGGATATTTTATATCTTGACCATTTACATTCCAATCAGTATCTCTAGATTTTGATTTTTTAGATTCGAAAATATAATCTATAAAAAAACTATTATTTATTTTCTTTCTATTTGCTCTAACCTGGTCTTTAAACTCAGGAGTTAAAAATACTTTTCCGTCTTTTATGTAAGTTCTTTTTGGTTTTAGCAAAGGTTTAAACATATTAATTTAATATAAAGATTATTATTTAAACAGTATTCTTTTGCAAAGTTATTTATAATCTAATAATATTATAATATTATGTTTGCAGAATTTGTTTTAGGATTTATTCAAGGAATTGCAGAATGGATTCCAATAAGCTCAGAAGCTATGATTGTATTAGTTGCAAAAAACTTCTTCTTTACAACATTTAATTTAGAGAACTTAATTAAATTAGCTTTATTTTTACATTTGGGAACTTTCTTTTCAGCATTAATATATTTTTGGAAAGATATTGTAATCTACTTAAAAGGCATTTTAAATTATAAAACACAAACTTTAGAAACAAAAAATATTATTAAATTCTTAATTATAACAACTTTAATTTCTGGGATGTTGGGATTCTTAATATTAAAATTATTAATTAACTTAACAGAAAATTTTGAATTTACTGGGAAATTAATAACTTTTATTATTGGATTGCTATTAATTATCACAGGAATATTATTGTTATTGCAAAAAAAGATTTCTGGAATCCGAACAGCAAAGAACTTAAATTATTTTGATGCAATTATTTTAGGATTAGTTCAAGGATTTGCAGTTTTACCAGGATTATCTAGATCTGGACTAACTATTTCAGCACTATTATTTAGAAAAATAGATAAAACCTTAGCATTAAAATTAAGTTTCTTAATGAGCTTACCAATAGTATTAGCAGGAAATATTATATTAAACTTGGAATATTTTGCGTTTACTTTAGCAAACTTTATTGCACTATTTACAGCATTTATAGTTGGATTATTAACTATACATTTATTAATTAAATTCTCTGAGAAAGTTAATTTCGGAATATTTGTTATTGTTTTTGGACTAATTTCAATAATAACTTTTTTTATTTAAATTTAATTCTTATGTAAAAATTTATAAGCAGTTTCAGAAGCTAAAGCTCCAGTTGCAACTGCAGAAACAATTTGTTTCATACCATTTAATGCATTAGCACAATCACCAGCAGCATATAATCCTTGAACATTTGTAGACATATCAGCATTTACTTTAATATAACCACTATCATCTAATTCTAAATTTAATTTTTGTGTTAGATTTAATACTGGAATACTTCCAGCTTCAATAAAAACACCATCTAATTGCAATTCTTTTGTTTCATTAGTTTTTACATTTTCTAAAACTATATTTGCAACTTTCATTGTGCCAGTAATCTTATTTACAACAGTATTTAAAATAAATTCTACTTTTTCACATTTCCTTGCTAAATCAATCTCAGTAGCATCCGCTCTAAATTCTTCTCTTCTATGTATTAAATAAACTTTATTTGCAAATTTTGATAAATGTAATACTGCTCCAAAAGCAGAATTCCCTCCACCAACAACTGCAACAGTTTTATTCTTAAAAAACGGAGCATCACAAGTGGCACAATAGCTTACCCCTCGCCCTAAGAACTTATCTTCGCCTTCAATATTCAATTTTTTTCTTTTTGTTCCGGTTGCAATAATTACAGTTTTAGATCTTATTATCTCATTACCATCTGTTAACAACTCAAACACTTCTTTTTTATTAATTTCAACAACATTTTTTGTATATAATTCACCATTTAATGATAAATAATGTTCTTGCATTTTATTACTCAAATCCATTCCTGTAATGCTACTAAACCCAGGATAATTCTCTATTAAATGTGTTTGAGAAACATATCCTCCGGGCACATCTCCAATTAATAAAACATCTAAATTATATCTTTTAGCATAAATTCCCGCACTATAAGATGCTGGCCCCAATCCTATTACTATTAAATCATAAATCTTATTTTCATAATTACTCATAAACATCACTTCAATTAATTCTACAAATATAAACTATAAATATTTTAATAAATCATTATGATTTTTTATTCTTAAAACCTCTTTAGGCATTTCCTTATAAGCATCTTCCAAATCATAATAAACAAAATCCATATTAATTGCTTTACAAGCCAAATAATCTGTATATGCATCTCCTATGTAAACACAATCTTTTACTTTTAATTCCAACATAGAAATTGCTTTTAATAATGGTTCTGGATTTGGTTTGCCTAAAATAGTATCATCTCTAGTAATAATCACTTTAAACTCATTAAATATAGGTAATTGTTTTTTTAATAAATTCATTAAACGAGAAGAACTTGAAGTACATATACTTAAAACATATTTTTTCTCTAATTTAGTTTTAACTTCTAAAAAATCTTTAAACACCTTAACTTTATTTAAATTTAAATAAAAATATTCTCGCTTTAAATTAATAAATTCTTCTATTTTATTAGAATTTTTCCCCAAAGCAAAAATTGCGGCTTCTAAATTACCTACACCTCTTTGATAATCTAAAAACTTTTTATCTATTTTTAATTTTAATTTATTAATTGCATAATTCCAAGAATCTTCATTTAGTTTAATAGTATCTATAATTGTGCCATCCAAATCAAAAATAATTGCTTTTTTATTTTTTAACATATTTATAACTCTCTTTGTTTTGCTAAATAAATTTTTTTAGTTATTTTCTTCTCAATATACGGAGAAATCTTATCAATTAAATCTTTATCAATTAAATTACCTAAAACATATTTCCCTAACCAATACGCATCAATATTAAATAATTGTTCTAAAGAATTTTCTTTTAATATCTTTTTTAGTTCTTCATATTTCAAAGTATTTTTAGTAGGTAAATTTAAAGAATCAAATTCCATAACTCTAATGTTTGTTAATGCCCCCGAGATAGTTTGTAAATTTTCTCTTTTTGCATAATCAAATATCTTTTCTTTTGTTTCTTCCAATTCTAAATTTATTTTATCTTTTTCTAATTCTAATTCATAATATTTATTTACTAAATTTACGCCATCATCTTTTTTAAATTCTTCAATAGTTAATTGTTTTGTTTTAAACAAATGTTTTTTTATTGGACAATAAGATGCATATGCACACCACTCACATAAAATACTTTCTTTGGGTTTAAAATCCTCTTTTAATAAATTTTCTATATGAATTATTCTTTCCAAAATATTTGTTTTTAATTTTTCATAATCTTCTTCGGTTTTTGTTAAAATTATATCTGTATCAAAAGCCAAAAAATGCCAAACCAATTTTACTTCTTTTACATCAGTATATTTTTCTTTTATCGCTATAGCATATAATGCTAACTGCTTATTTTTAGTTATTTCTTCATTTGTTGGCAAGCTTCCAGAGGTTTTATAATCATGAATATAATAAACCCCATCTTTAATTGCCAATCGATCAATATACCCTATGATACTATAATCATCAGTTAATTGCAAATTAACTTCTTGTTCCAAACCAATAGTATAATCTTGATCAAAAGGATAAAATCTTTTATAATAATCAGTTAAGTATCTTACGCCCAAATCAAAATAATGTTTATCATTAACTTCTTTTTTAACAATTTTAATTTCCTCATTAAAATCTTTTTCCCATTCTTTTTTATAAATATCTAAAACTTGTTCCAAAGTTAATATTTCGCCTAACTTTTGTTTTTTATATAACTCTTCCAAAGCATCATGCACTTTAGAACCCATAAAAGATTCAATTGAATTATCAAAATCTTTTTCTAATTTATCTAAATAATTGAATTTATATTGCAAAGCACAATTATCAAAACTACTTAATCTAGAATATGAATATTTTGGCATTTTAATCACTCCAAAATTGCTTTAATTCTTCTTATTCCAGATGCTGAAGATTCTTCTTTAATGATTTTAAACTGTCCCAACTCTTTTACATTATTAACATGAGGCCCCATACAAATTTCTTTAGAATAATTTCCAACACTATAAACAGATACTTTTTCAGGATATTTTAATCCAAATTCGCTTTGAGCACCGGATTTCATTGCTTGTTCTAAAGACAATTCTTCTTTTTTAATTTCTAACCCTAAAGATATAACTCTATTTACTTCATCTTCTATTTTTAATAACTCTTCTTTAGTTAATGCTCTATCAAAATTAAAATCAAATCTTAGTCTTTCTGATGTAATATTAGAGCCTTTTTGTTTAATATCTTTACTTATAATTTTTCTCAATGCTTCATTTAATAAATGTGTAGCTGTATGTAACTTTATTGTCATTTCACTCGAATCAGACATACCGCCTTTAAACTTTTGCTCAGAACCTTTTTTAGATAATTCTTGATGTTTCTTAAATTCTTCTTGTATTGAACCAACATCTAATTTAATGTTTTTTTCTTTTGCTAATTCAATAGTCATCTCAATTGGAAAACCAAAACTTTGATAAAGTAAAAATGCATCTTCACCATTAATTTCTTTCCATTTCAAAACTATTTTCTCAAATTCTTTTAATCCTTGTAATAAAGTATTTCTAAATTTTAATTCCTCTTTATTCAATTCATCAATTATTATTTTTTTATTTAGTTCTAATTCAGGATACCATTCTTTGTAAATAGAAATATATTCTCTTGCTATACTTTCAACAAAATTTTCTTTTATTCCTATTTTATTTGCAAATACAATTGCTCTTCTAATTAATCTTCGCAATATATAGCCTCGATCCTTATTGCTTGGTAAACAACCATCGCCAATTAAAAATGTAGACGCTCTTAAATGATCAGCAACAACTCTAAATTCTTTTTTATAATTCTCATATTTCTTACCACTTAATTTTGCAATTTGTTGTATTACTGGTAAAAACAAATCTGTTTCATATGCACTTTCTTTTCCAGAAATTATTGCCAATGTTCTTTCAAAACCCATTCCAGTATCAACATTCTTTTTAGGCAATTCTTCTATCTCTCCAGAAGGTAATCTATTGTACATCATGAAAACATTATTCCAAATCTCAACCCATTTATTATCATTTGGATCAAACACTTTTGGTGTTGGATTTGCACCAGTCCAATAAAATATTTCTGAATCAGGACCACAAGGACCTGTTTCTCCTGCTTGCCAAAAATTATTTTCAGCATCTAAAAAAGCAATTCTATCTTTGCTAACTCCCTGTTCTTCCCAAAATTTTGCAGAGTCTAAATCCTTAGGAACTTTAGAATCTCCTTGATAAACAGTAAAAGCCAATTTCTCTTTATTAATGCCCAACCATTTAGGATTAGTTAAAAACTCATAACTAAAAGCAATTGATTCTTTTTTAAAATAATCACCTAAAGACCAATTTCCCAACATTTGGAAAAAAGTATGATGAGTATTATCTCCAATATTATCAAAATCAACAGTTCTTAAACATTTTTGAATATTTACTAGCCTTACGCCTAAAGGATGTTTCTGGCCCATCAAATAAGGCACTAAAGGTTGCATTCCAGCAGTATTAAACAAAACAGTAGGATCATTATTAGGAACTAAAGAAGCAGAAGGTATTTCTACATGTTTTTTTGTAATAAAAAAGTCAATATATTTCTTTCGCAATTCATTACCAGTAATCATAAATCTCACTAAATTCAATATAATAGATATATAATAAGTATAATATATTTAAAATGCTTGCCAATAAGTTTATTATGGTCGAATTAATTCTAAAAGAAAATCCAGAAAGCTTTTATGTAGAAGAACTCTTACCTAAAGACTATTTTGTTAATGTTGATTCAAATATTAATTTATATAAAATTTCAAAGAAGAATTTATCGAATACAGATTTAGAGAAAATATTAAAAGAAAAATTAGGTTATTTCAATTCTGCTGGTATAAAAGATAAACTTGCAAATACTATTCAATACATTACTTCAAATAGAAAAATACCTGATTTTGAAATAACTAATGAAGATTATTATTTAAAAGTAGAATTTTTAAATACTACAAAAAAACAATTATTTATTGGAGCGCATATAGGAAATAAATTTAAAATCAAAACAAATTATTTTAAGATTTACAAAGAATTAGGACATTTAGGAACTCCAAACTATTTTGATGAACAAAGATTTGGTAACTCATATTATTATGAATTTATAGCTAATTTATTAAATGAAAATTATGAAGAAGTTTTAAAGATTTATTTAACACGAAATCATGAAACAAAAGAATCACATAAAAACTTATTAGATAATTGGAAAAATCTAGAAAATATAAGTAATGAAACAAAAAAAGAAATCTTTGAAGTAAACGATTTTAAAAAGGAAATCTATTCATTAATGTTAAAAAAGGAATTTAAGAAAGCTATAAAACAATTAAACATTAATGATTTGAAAAAGATTTACAAACAATATCAAAGTCAAGTATTTAATAACGAATTAATAACAGAATTTACTAAGGACAACATTTCTTATGAAAAACTAATCTTTTCTAAAACAAGACTTAAAAAGAAAGAAATAATAATCAAATTTGATTTAAAATTAAAGGAATTTTTTATTGCAAACAATTTAGAAAGGGAAAACATTTTTTTTGCAAAAAATATAAAACAAACTAAACTAAATTCCCAAGAAGCAATACTAGAATTTGAATTACCAAAAGGTTGCTATGCAACTGTTTTTATAAAACATCTATTTGCAATAAACTATATATAAGTTTGTATTATTATTTCTATTAAATATTGTTTTGGTGAAAATATGATTATAGTTATGTTTGGTGCTCCTGGTGTGGGAAAAGGAACTATTGCTGATTTATTGGCAAAAGAATACAAATTTGTACATTTATCTGCCGGAGATATTTTAAGAACTGAAGCTAAGAAAAAAACAAAAACTGCCAAAATTATAGAGGAATATACTTCTAAAGGGTTATTATTACCTTCAGAAATAACAATCCCATTAATGGTTAAAGCCGTTAACAAAAATAAAAAGAAAAATATAATCTTAGATGGTTTTCCAAGAAATGTGCCCCAAGCAAAAGATTTTTTAAAACATCATAAAATAGATTTAGTTATAGATTTAAAAGCACCAGAAAAAGTAATCTTAGAAAGATTATCTGGAAGAAGAATTTGTCCAACTTGTAGAACAATTTACCACATAAAAAATCAAAAACCTAAGATAAATGGTATTTGTGACCTAGATAAAAATAAATTAATTCAAAGAAAAGACGATAATCCAAAAGTTGTAAAAGATAGATTAAAGATTTACAAAAAAGAAACTTTTCCTTTAGAAGAATTCTTTACTAAAAAGAAAATCTTAAAAAAAATAAATGCTTCTGATAATCCTGAGAAAATAATTAAAAGAATTGAAAAAATATTTTAAATTGAAAAAAAATGTAGTATTTATAAAATCTATCTTATATTATATATCTGGAGTAAATTCTATTTTTTGTAGTGATTTTTATGTCTGTTCCTATTATTAGTTTAAATAAAGTAAATAAAATATTCAAAGTTCCAAAAGAGATTAAAGGTAAATTTAATAAATTTAAAAACTTTTTTGTAAAAGCTGAAAAAGAAAAAAAAGTTATTACAAATATGTCTTTTGAAATAAATGAAGGAGAAAAAATTGGATATATTGGAGAAAACGGTTCTGGAAAAAGTACAACAATAAAAATGTTAACTGGAATCTTAATTCCAACATCTGGAAAAATTAAATGTTTAAACAAAGATCCTTTTAATGAACGAGCTGAATATGTTAAAGATATTGGCGTAGTATTTGGAAACAGAAGTTTATTAGATGAAGATATTCCTCCAAAATATTCTTTAGAAATTCAAGGTGCAATATATGATTTACCTGATAAATATGTAAAAGAAAGAATTGAAGAATTTGCAAAAGAATTAGATGTAACTCATTTATTAAATACACAAGTAAGAAAATTATCTTTGGGAGAAAGAATGAGATTTGAAATTATTGCTTCTTTATTACACAAACCAAAAATAGTTTTTTTAGATGAACCAACCATAGGTTTAGATTTAATTGCAAGAGAAAAAATTATTAAATTCTTAGATACTATTAATAAAAAATATAATACTACAATTATCTTAACCACACATAATATGGATGATATTGAAGAATTGTGTGATAGAATAATAATGATAGATGAAGGTAAGAAAGTTTATGATGGTGACTTAAAAACATTAAAAAGCAAATATGCTAACTGGAAAAGAATTACAATTTATTATAAAAACAAATTAAAAAATATTGATTTAAAAAATCTAGAAATTCTTGAAGAAAGTAACAATTATATAATATTAAAAGCACCAGCAATTAGAATTGATTTAATTACAAAAGAATTATTAAATACATACGAAGTAATTGATTTAAAAATTGAAGAACCAAATTTAAAAGAAATTGTTAAAAAAATATATGTTGATGGCTATGTTAAATAAATACAAATTTAACTACTTTAAAAAATTATTGGGTTTTTATTGGCAAGAATTAAATGCATATCCATTCAGAAGAATAGCCTATATTTTAGACCCAATATTAGAATTCATCCCAATTATGTTCTTAATGAGTATAGTATCGCAAAGCCCATTATTTGTTTATTCAACAAAAGAAATTTATTTATACTATTTTTTTGTATGGGGTTTATTTTATAACTTAAGTCAAGATTCGAAATTATTTCAGGAATTTTATTATGGTCAAATCGCAAATAGATTAACTAAACCATTAACACTAACAAAAAATTATTTTTACGAAATAATTGCAAATAAAATAATCTCATTAATGTTTTTAGGATTATTGGTTATAATATTAGGATTAATTTTCATTGGCCCTATTTCATTATTTGGAATATTATTTTATATTTTAGGAATAATAATGATAAGCTTCTTAGTTATCAGTTTATTATTTGCAAGTTTTTGGCTAGGCAAAAATTATGGAATAATGATGCTTATAGGAATAATTATAAATTTTACCTCTGGTAGAATTCTTCCTTTAGATTTATTTCCAGAAATTATTCAAAAAATATTTTTAATATTGCCATTTAATTTAATGGTTTATACCCCTGCAAAAATCTATTTGGGACAACTTACCCCAAGTATATGGATTGTTTTGCAATATTTTGTTTGGATATTTGTATTTTATACATTGGCCAGATTCTTAGAAAAAAAAGGTTTGAAAAAATATGAAGGCTATGGTGGTTAAATGTCTTATTGGAATTTAATTAAAAAAATAATTATTTCTCGATTTAAAGCAATGAATGAATTTAGAAAAGATAGTCTAATATTCTTATTAGTACAAATCATACATTATTCTATTATATTTATATTCTTTAAAACAATATTTAGTTTCACGAATACAATAGTTGGTTGGAATCTTAATGAGATTTTATTTTTATTTTTTTTAAACCAAATACCTTTTGAAACACTATGGACTTTAGGATTATATTCTATAAATAATTTAATCACTTCTGGCGAGTTAAACATCTACTTAATAAAACCAAAAGATACAATTACTTTATTTACATTTTTAAAAATAAATTATTATAATTTAATATTTTTAATTTTAGAAATAATTTGTATGATACTAGCATTTTTTATATTAAATATAAATTTAACCGCTATATCTTTTATTTTAGGATTAATTGCATATCTTTTTGGATTAATTGCATTCTTATTTATTAATTCCACAATAAAAATATTGAGTTTCAAATATGGCGATGTTGAAGATATATTTGAATTACCAAATACTATCCAAAATAAATTTGCAGAATACCCCTTAGCAATTTTATCTAAACCTTATTTTATTTTAATTTCTTTTTTATTTCCTCCAACAATAGTAACTTTATTTGTTCCAGCATTAATATTTTTAAATAAAATTAATTTGTTTTGGAGCATAATATTAACTATTTTATTAGGACTATATGCATTAATTTGTTTAATATTATTTAGAAGATTATTTTATAAACAATTAAAAAATTATGAAGGATATAGTTAAATTAAATTTATTTCCAAAAGATCATTTTTCTTTACTAAAATAGTTTTATTATTTACTATTTCTGAAAAATCGCAATCTAAATCTATTGGTAAGAATAATTCTTTTTCTAAATTATTTGCAGAAATTATAAATTTGACCTCATAATCTTTACATTCTAATATAATTGGGTATAAGAAATCAAATGCCATTTCAAAGCTAGAGTTATTTTCTAAAGTATTTAAAAGAGACACATTAGCTTGAAACTCATGAATGTTTTTGCTAACATTATAAACATCAATCATTAATAAAGAAGAATTAAATAATTTTGCAAAAACAGGCATAAATATTACCAAAATGGCAACCATTGCAAATAATACTACTAAAAATTCTAAGGATATTTGCGCTTTCATTGTAATCTAATTATTTATATCATCAATTTGCGTTAATAACTCATTAGTTTTTTCATCAATTTTTTCCGATGCTTGTTTACTTGTGCTTGATAATCTTGTAATTAAAACTATCGCCACAGCTAATAAAGCAGCTAAAACAATAATCATTTCTGCAGATATTTGTGCCCTAGATTCCTTAAGAAAAGACATATTAAACCCCCAAATAAAAATACAAAAAAAGTCAGTGCATAATTTGAATAAAAACGCACAATAGAATATAATTAAGTAATATAAATAGCTTTCTGTTAAGTAAATAGTTTAAAAAGCCTTTCTAACATAATATAATATATTATATTAAAGTGATGCCTATGTTAGATATTAATTTATTTAGAAACGATGTTGAGTTTAAAAGAATATTAGAAAGTGAACAAAAAAGAAATAAAAATTTAGAAAATGCAGAAAATACTAAAAAATATGATGATTTGTGGAAAAAAGCTAAATCTGATTGCGAGTTAAAAAAAGCAGAAAAAAACAAATTAATAAAAGAAACTGCTGAAAAAGCAAAACTGAAAAAACCCATTGATGATTTAAAAATTAAATCTAAGGAACTAGATGCAGAAATAAAAAATTTAGAAACAAAACAAATAGAATATTTAGAATTAAGAGAACTTAATAGAAAAAAAGTAGGAAATATATTATGGCACGACGTTCCAATAGGCAAAACAGAAGAAGAAAGTATAACTATAAAAACTTGGGGAAAAGCTAAGGTTCAAAAACAACACTTAGAAAATTTTAAAAAATTATCAAATAATAATATGGATTCTGAGATTATTAATTATGAACCTAAAAGCCATGTTGATTTTGCTGAAAAGGATTTATTTGATTTAGAAAGAGCTGCAAAAGTTTCTGGTGCAAGAGCATATTACTTGAAAAACAAATTAGCTATTTTGCATTTATCAGTTTTAAGATTTGCTATTGATAAATTAATTGAAAAAGGTTATAATTTCATGTACACTCCATTTTATGTAAATAGAAATACAATAGAAAAAACTGCTGAATTAGCTGACTTTGAAGAAACTTTGTATAAATTAGATAATGACCAATTTTTAATTGCAACTGCAGAACAAACATTAGCAGCATTTCATATGGATGAAATATTAGATAAAAATTTATTACCATTAAAATATGTTGGATTCTCAAGTTGTTTTAGAAAAGAAGCTGGAAGTACAAATAAAGATACTCGAGGAATATTCAGAGTTCACCAATTTGATAAAGTTGAACAATATATATTTTGTTTACCAGAAGATTCTGAAAGAA
>CAZQQS010000005.1:0-34158 GCA_964595665.1 uncultured archaeon
AATTTTGTTTTAGATTATAAAACATTAACTACTTTGGTAATCTTGATAATTGCTGCGGCAGTATTAATCATTGCAAACTTAATTGTAAAATAAATAAATTTAAATATTCTTTATACTTTTATTAATAATAAATTATTTTATGGAGGATAATTATGTGGTGGGTTTGGTTAATCGCAATAGTTGTAGCTCTATTTGTAATAATGGTTATTTATTACTATAACAGAATTGTTGTTTTAAGTAATAGAATTGATAATGCATTCAGTCAAATAGATGTGCAATTGAAAAAAAGAAATGATTTAATTCCTAATTTAGTAAGTACTGTAAAAGGTTATGCTAAACACGAAAAAGGAATTTTTGAAGAATTAGCAAAAGCAAGAGCTGAAATGACTAGTGCAAAAGGAGTAAAAGAAAAATTCAAAGCTTCTGATCATATGTCAAATGCTTTAAAAAGTATTTTTGCAATTGCTGAAAATTATCCAGTATTAAAAGCAAATGAAAACTTTTTGGAATTACAAAGAGAATTAAGTGATTTAGAAAGTAAAATTGCATATACTAGACAATTCTTTAATGATTCAATTTTAGTATACAATAATACAGTAACTTTATTCCCTGGAATGGTTTTTGCGAGTATGTTTGGTAAAGCAAGAAAAGATTATTTACAAACTGCAGAAGCAGAAAGGAAAGCTGTAAAAGTAGAGTTCTAAGAACTCTATTCTTTTTTATTTTATCGTGATAATTATGGATTATAACGCATATATGAAAACATATACAAAAGTTGATATGTATAGTCAAATTAGAAATAACAAAATAAAATCTGTTTTGTTAATTACTATAATGTTTTTTTTAATAATTGCAATAATATATGTATTTGGATTAGTTTATAATCCCGCAACTGCTTTTGTGTTTTTAATATTTGGAATTATTTTTTCAACAATTTATATTTTGGTAATGTTTTACAAATCAGATAAAATTGCTTTGGCAAGTGTTAAAGCTTATGAAGCAAAAGATAAAAAATTTAATCATTTAAATAATTTGGTAGAGGGCTTAGCTTTAGCTGGTGGATTACCCAAGCCTAAAGTATATGTCATGCCCTCAAAAGAGATTAATGCTTTTGCTAGTGGTAGAAACCCCGAAAATGCTGTTGTATGCGTTACAGAAGGTTGTTTAGAGCTATTAACTAATAAAGAATTAGAAGGCGTTATAGCGCATGAATTAACACACATAAGAAATTATGATATCAGATTTGTTACTTTAGCTGTTGTTTTAGTTGGAATTATTGCAATTATTGCAGAAATATTTTTACGAGGCCTATGGTTTTCTGGTAATAATGAAAATAGAAGCCCATGGATTTTAATTGTAGGAATATTGATTGCAATATTGGCACCAATAATTGCAACTTTGGTGCAATTATCTATTTCAAGAAAAAGAGAATTTATGGCTGATGCTGGGGCAATACAATTAACAAAAGATACTTCTGGTTTAGTTAATGCTTTGAAAAAAATTGATGCATATTATTCCAAAAATAATAAAACAATTGCCAACAAAACAGTATCAAATATGTTTTTAGCGGCAGCTGGAAAAAAATCAATTAGTAATTTATTTGCAACTCACCCACCAATAGAATTAAGAATAAATATTTTAGAAAGAATGTAATTATTGATTTTTAATTAAATCATCTAATTCCTTTCTCCAATTATATGCGAAAGAATCACAAACATTTGGATTAATTAAGCACAACTCCATTTCTTGCTTATAATTCTCTGATCCATTAACATAAATATCACAATTAGTTCTTATACACCAATCTACTAAAGAATAAATATCAAAATTATTTGGATTTTCAGTATCTGGATTTTCAGAACAATCTGATACAAAATATTCAAAATTAAAAGTTTTTGAAAATATCCCTTTTTTACAATTTATAATAACAAGGTTATTTTCTTTATTTATAACTTTACAATCACCATATTCTTCTTTAATATCAGCAACATTACAAGTTACAAAGAAATCCTTATTTATCATAGCATAAGCTTGTTCGGAATCAAAAATCATTTGTCTATAGGAGTCAGAAAAATAAATTTCTTTTTGTGAATTCAAAGTAAAAAAGAAAATGCTTATTATGAAAACAAACACAATAATTACAACGCTAAAGAAACCTTTATTCATGAAACCACCTTACAATTAGTAATTTTGGTTCCAGTATATAATTCATAATCAATACAAATATTTCCATTAATATTTTTAGAACTATCTCCAATCATAAATTTATTTGCACTATCAAATATCAAATCATCTTGAACATGATTTACTTTGGGCATTTTTACATCAAAAATAAAAACCAAAGCAATTAAAATAATTACTACAGAGAAAACCAGATCTAACATAAAAATAAAACCTTTATTCATAAACAAACACCTCTATTTGTTTACTTAAATTACAAGAGCCCAATAAACAATAAAGATAATCCTCTTTTGTTATTTTACCATTAGAAGAATGAAAAATATTTATCTTTTTGGAAATATGTGTTTTAGAACTTACATTACAAGTTTCAATTGGTTTGATACAAACACTATATTCTAAATCTTCAAATCCAACTAAAGTATCTGAAATACAAAAACCTAATTTTTTAATTGTCTTATTAGAAGAATCTATTAAATCACAACTATTATCTGAATAAGCTAATCGATTCAAAACAATATTCATTTCTGCAAACATTTTTGTTTCTTTTTTATATGCATTATATTCTAAAATAGTATTATGCAAATATAACCCCAAAATACCAAATAAAAAAATTACCAAAGTAATTGTAATTATTAAATCCAATGAAACAAAAAATCCTTTTTTCATAATCATCCCTTACAATTATTTGAAGTACATATATACGTCTTTTTTAAATTAATTATGTAATTGTTATTTTCATCAATAATTAAATTTTTATCCTCAAATCTTACAGTATTTGCAAAATTATAATTAATATTTGCATCAGAAGTATCTACACTTTTAAATGCAGAATATGCTAAAATATATTCATTAAAATTATTTACATTTGAATTATACAATTTTGAATTTGCATCCAAATCATTCACATAATAAAAAAACATAGTTAATGCAAAGATAAATAACATTAATGCCAAAATCATATCAAATGACACTTGACCTCTATTCATTAGTAACACCATCTTCATTTACAATTAAATTAAATGTTAATTTATTCTCTAAAGTATTTTTATTTTCAAAGTTACAAGGTATAGTTAATTCTCGAGAACAAATAAAATCTTCACAAAAAGATTTTATAGTAGAATCATAGTCTTCATTTTGAGAAATTAATTTATAAGAATAACCTATGTTATTATTCTTACAATAAAAATTAGAATCTTTAGGCAATTCAATTTCAACAGTAAACTTACCAGAATTATAATTTTGTAATAAAGAATATTTAGAATTTATTTCTTCTAAACCTTTATCCAAAGTATTTACATTAATCATATCCAAAACAGAATTTCTAGAATAATCTCTTAATGGAATAATTATTACTTCAATTAAAATCAAAATAATTAATAAGATTAATAAGAACTCAATACTTAATTGTCCTTTATTATTTAAATTAAAGAAATTCCTATCCATAAAACATCCCCAAAGATTAACATAACTACATATGCAACAAATATACTTGGCACCATAGGCAAAGTTTCCTTTAATTCAATTTCTTTTTCAGAAAACTCATTTTTTATTTTTAATACATCCTCTTTGTTTAACCCAGAGGCAAGTATATTATTTATAACTATATTATTATATATATTCTTTCGCTTTTCCAATACTTTTCCTAAAGACTTAATATCTTTCTTTAAAGAATATTTTAAATCACCATAAAAAGAATATTTTAAAGGTTTTAGTTTCTCATTTTCTACTATCAAAGGATGGGCCAAAACATCCCCTTCTTTCAAATCATTTATTAATATAGTTTTATTTAAAATTCCTGATTTAGAGATTGAAAAAAACCAAAAAACAAATCCTAATAAAAAGAATATTATTAATGCTGGCAAAATATTCTTTAAAGTTAAAATAGGATCTAAAAATAAAGATACAATAAACAACCCAATAGAAAAAACATATTTTATCTTCTTAGGCAAAATAAAAATTAATATTAAAGCTAAAACATACAAATACAAAGGCAAAGAAAAATAAGAAAATAAAAAATATATCCCTAAAATAGAACATATGCTTACAACAAAAAATAATAATTTTTGTTTTAAATTCTTTTTAATATATTCTTTAACTTTAAAATTTTTAAAATAGGATATAAATACTTTGAATGCACCTATAGGAAGAATAAATAAAATACTTAATATAAATAATGAAAAAATAAATGGCAATAAAGAAGTGTTAGACAAAATAGAAATATTTGTAAATGGGATAACTGCGAATAATCCTATAAATAGTTTTGAATCGCCCCCAGCGAATATTCCCAATCGCCAAAACAAATATAGAATTAAATATACTAAAATAAAGAAACCTAAGAACTTTAATAATGCAAATATGCCTAAAGAAAAATAAAAATAAATTGAATTAGCTATTAAACCATAACCCATTAACCCAAAAGTTAAATAATTAGAAACTTCTCTATAATTAATATCAGTATAACTAGCGAAAGCTAAAGCAAAAAAAACAATTATATTATTTATTATAAAAAACATAAATAATAATTAATCGAATAGTTTTTGAAAGTATTCATTTTTGTACTCTGCAATTCGTTCTTTAGCCGCATTACCCAAATACCTTAAATTAAAGGCAAATAAAGTTACTATGGCAACCAAAATAATTGCAAAAACAATAGTCAAAAGGTACTCAATAGAAACTTGAGCACCTTTATCCTTCAAAAACATATTTCTCACTTATTCAATATCAGCCAATCCTTTTGCTTTGAGGGCATTATAATCTAGATTGCCAAGTTGAGTGTTTACATCTGTTTTTGCTTGATTTGCAATGTTTACAACTACCGCAATTACTATTGCTGCTAATACTATAGCACCACCAATAATTAACAAGTACTCTAATGCACCTTGTGCTTTTTTATCTTTTAAGAAAGTCATAATAATTCCTCCAATATATCTCCAGTTATACTAATTTAGTTAAATCATCTAATTGTTCTGTTCCTTTATTATAATCTTTAACTGCTTGAGTTTTTACAAAATATCCTATAATGGCTACTGCAACAATAACACCACCAATAATTAAAAGGATTTCTATTGATGTCTGCGCCTTGGTATCTTTTGTAAACCTCATAATCATCACATTATATTAAAGCGCCCCTATTAATAAATATTTCGTTAAAAATTTAGCCATATAAAACACAACATAAGCTATTCCCAAAAATACAGGCAAATAAAAGAATATTTTAGCATATTTTTTCTCTCTCATTATTACAACCATTAAAGTTGAAGCTAAAACCTGTATAAACACAAATATTGTTAATACTGTTTCCAACAAGTTCTTTACACTTAAAGCGTCAGCTACACTTTTAGCATTTGCCAAACCAGTAGTAGCAGAAATACCCATTAAAAACTCAATCAAAGTAACTACTAAACCATAAATTCCCGGAGCTATAATTGCTCCTGCTGAAACAATAAATAACATTTGCATCATAGTTTTTGCTTTTCTATCTAATTCTAATTTATACAATTTTCGCATATCTTCAGATAATTCCTCTAAAATGTCTGCTAATGATGCTCCTGCTTTAATAGTATCATTAATTATAGAAATTGTTTTTCTTACCATTTCAGAATTAACATTTTCTGAAATTATATTTAGAGATTCTTCAAAATTATATCCTTGTTCTAATCTTAATAAAACATTTTCTAATTCTATATTTAATGGACCATATTCATAACTAGTTAATTCTCTTATTGCATATTCGTATGTACCACCTGATTTCAATAAATAAGCAATCTCTCTTAATGCACTCGGAAAATGTTTTTCAATTAATGCAATTCTCTTTTCTTCCAAAATTAAAGGATAACCAATAAAAAAATCAATAATTACAAATAAACCCACAAACCCCAAAACTAAATTATTTAATAATAAAAAACTGCTGAATAAAACAACCAAACCAAAAATCAAAGACAGTATAAACCACAGATTTACATTAATCCTAATATTATTTCTATAAAGTATTGTTTGGTATTTTTCTAAAAACAACATAATAATCACATATTTGGTTTAATACTTTTAATATACAAAACTAACATCAAAAAAATCATTGGAAATACTACTAAAAATGCTAATGCAACAACCAAAGGAGTTAAAGGCAAGGCATTTAAAAAAGAAACGTTTGAACCTAACGGAGCATTTCTTATTCCTGAAAGAATTGCCAACATTACAGGAATAACTATTCCTACAAAAATATAAATTACCCCAAAGAAATTCATTTTACCAGTAAACATATCTATATCTGACATTAATTGATAAGAAACATCATCTGCAATAGTACTCATAATTTGAGATAAATTTCCACCAGATTTTAACGCTCTTAATAAGTGCCCAATTGCGTTTTTTAATGCAAAAGATTTCGTTCTTAAAGACAAAGCTCTCAAAGAATCTTTTATGTCAGAACCTTCTTCAACTTCTAAAACTGTTTTCATTAATTCTTCTGATAAAACCCCATAATCTGCAACTGCAACAGTTTTAATTACTTTATATAAATCCATTCCAGAACGCAACAACATAGACATATGTCTTAATGCAAAAGGTAAATTAGCATCAATTAATTTCGCTCTTTTTTTTGCAATTGATGTAGGGTATTTTAAAATAAAAAATACACTGAAAATAATTAAGAAAATGGATAAAATAATTGGTATCAAATATCCTAAATTAAATGTTATAAATACTGCAAAAAAACTACCTATCAACAAAATATTTGTAAAAAATAATATAACTGAAGACATTGCCAAATATTGTGTTGCACTATAATTAATATCTGCAGAATATAATTCCAAAGATAACACTTTTGATTCTGGAAACGCCCCCAAAATTTTTCGTGAAATCAAACCAAAGAATCCAGAAAATCTTTCATATATTTTTCCTAATTTTCTAACAAAAGGATTAAAACTATATTGTAAATCTTTTGGTCTCAATACTTCTATTTTAGATCTCTTACCTTCTGAAATTAAAGATCTTAATTCTTTTAAATTTGTATTGTCTGGACCAATCAGTCCTTGTTTTTCATATTTTGTTTTTATTCTATTAACTATAGCATCAACTTTAGACATATCCAATTGTTCTTGAACTTTAGCTCTAGTTTTATTTTCTGTATATGTTTGTTGATAAGCCATAAAATCACTTTTGCTCATAATACTTAGAAATGTATTTCATTAATTCATTTTTATCTCGAATATTTTTATCTACTAACAAATCAAAAAAATGTTTTCTATTATCAATTTCATCTTTAATTTGTTGTAAAGATTTTCCGGAATATAACGAAATATTTTTCAAAACTTTTGAAGGCATGGACGTATCAATTAATTTATCTCTTCGAGGATCCCATTCAAATATTTTTTGTGTTCTAACGTTATCTTCTAAAACTCCCGTAATCTCAGAAATCTCTACAATTCTTCTAATTGTTCCTTTTCTTCTATCGTGCAACCTACTTTCAACAATAATCATATCCAAACCAGACAACATCATTTTAGGAACATCCATTGGAGGATTAGTAATTCTTACAATTGTTTCTTCTGAAGAATTCGCGTGCAAAGTTCCTAAAGAACCATCATGTCCAGTATTCATTGCAGTAAATAAAGATTCTGCTTCTTTACCTCTTACTTCACCAACTATAATTCTATCGGGTCGCATTCTTAATGCATTCTTAGTTAACATTTCCAAAGAAATTTCCCCAGAACCTTCAATTCCAGGAGGTCTGGCTTCTAATCTAATCCAATGCTTTAAAGGTAAATTTAATTCTGCAGTATCTTCAATAGAAATAACTCTATCAAATTCAGGTATCAAAGAACACAAAACATTTAGCAGTGTTGTTTTTCCAGAACCCGTGCCCCCAGAAATAACTATGTTTGCGGGTTTAATTCCCAACCCCTCAACACAAGTCCATAAAAATGCAGCAACATATGAATCTAATGTCCCATTGTTTATCAAATCAATTATTGTATAAGGATCTTCTCTAAACTTTCTTATTGTTAATGTTGAGCCCAAAACACTTGCAGGAGGTAAAGTAGCATTAACTCTTGAACCATCTGGTAAACGAGCATCTAACAATGGCTGCGAGTAATCTATTCTTCGACCAGCATATCTTGCAATTCTACCAACAATATCTTGAATTTCTTTATCTGTATAAAAAATAATATTTGTAGTCATCATTTCATATTGTCTATGAAATACATATACAGGAGTATTAGGCCCAATAATCATAATTTCTTCTAATAAATCATCTTTTAATAATAAATCTATTTTGCCAAAACCAACCATTTCTCTAACAACACTTTCAGCATAAAATGTTTGCATACTTTCAGGTATTTTTAATTCTGGACTTGATGAAATAATTTCCATAACTTTTTGATAATAAACATTCCATCTTTGTTTTTCATCTCTAATTTTATATGGTGCTAAAGAAATAATTCTTGTTGCTGCTTCTTTAATTGTATTAATAATTTCTTGTTCACTTGTATTGGCTTTTGGTACAGGAACTTCATAATGTAAAATAGGGGAATTATTTAATTTACAAATTGTTACTTGATTATATTTGGCAATAACTTGCTTATCTGCATTAGATAATGAATCTACGTTCAAATCTTTTGTTTCTTTTATTGCACTTTCTATTTTATTAAAATCTTTTTTCTCACCAATTGAAACTTCTTTAGTTAACACAAAATCATCAGAATTATTCATTTCTTTTTCAGAATTTTTTTGAGTAGATTCCACAACTGTTTTTTTCTCACCTTTTATTAATTGTTCTAATTCAGAAAAATCTTTAGAATTATCTTTTTGATTTTCTTTAAAGTTTATTTCTGAATATCCTGGTTTTTTAATTTCTTGTTTAGGTTTTTCCTCTTTAAAAAAATCGCCAATTATATCTCCCATAAAAACCCCTAATTTTTTATATTAAACAAAGCTAACATAGCTTCAATTTGTAACCTATCATTTGAACCTTCAGAAATTCTAAAATTTATTTCTCCTAAAACTTCAATTAATTTTATTTTTTGCTTCGAATCTAAAATATCTTCTGAGAAATCAACAACTTCTCTATATGTTTGATTTACTATATCTTCTCCACTCATACCATAATCATAAAGTAATTTATACAATAAATCCCTTGCTTCTTTAAATTTTCCATCTTTAGCAAATAAAACCATTTGTTTTACTTCTTCTGGACGCGCTCTTGCACTTATATTAAAAACATCTTTTTCAGTAATATTGGAATTTAAAACACTGCATGCTTGCAAAATATTTACTGCTTTTCTCATATCTCCTAAAGAGACATAAAAAATAGAATCCAATGCTTTAGTATCCAATTCCAAGGTTTCTTTTTTTGCAATATCTTTTATTCTTTCAACAACATCAATTTTTTCCAAAGGTTTAAACCTAAATACAACACATCTTGATTGTATTGGCTCAATAATTTTTGAAGAATAATTACAAGATAAAATAAATCTACAAGTCTTAGTATATTTTTCCATTGTTCTTCGTAATGCTTGTTGGGCATCTTGAGTTAAAGCATCAGCTTCATCTAAAAAAATAATTTTATATTCTGCTTCTAAAGGCAAAGTTCTTGCAAAATCTTTAATAGTTTTTCTTACAACATCTATTCCCCTATCATCAGAAGCATTTAATTCTAAAAAGTTTCTTTCATAGTTCTCACTATATAATGCTCGTGCAATAGCTATTGCAGAAGTTGTTTTTCCAGTTCCTGCAGAACCAGCAAAAATCATATTGGGTAAGTTTTTATCTTCGGAATATTTTTTTAATCTTTCGATAATCAATTTATGGCCTACAACATCATCTAAAGTTTTTGGCCTATATTTTTCAACCCAAGGTAAATTAGTATCACTCATAAAACTCACTATTTTTAATATATGTTATATATATATTTAAAGGTTTCTTTAATAATATATCTTAATTAAAAGTGAGATTATGCCTTTACCTTGCACACACGCAATAATTAATACAGCAATTTTTTACCCTTTTAGAAAGCATTTAGGAAAATATTGGTTAGTATTTGCTATTTTATCAAGTTTAATTTTAGATTTTGATTTTGCATTAGCAATTATTGGAACTATATTAAATATAAATTCGATTTATTTAGCTCATGGAACATTTGCACATAGTTTTGGGTTCATAATTTTAATTGGAATAATCTCAACAATAATTTATTTAAAAAATAAGGAATTTGGAATATATGGCTATATTTTAACTATTGGCGCAACAATTCATTTATTATTAGATTTGATTTTAGGCGGGGGCAATTATTATTTAATTTTATTTTGGCCATTTTCTTTAGCACAATTTAAAATCCATTTATTTGAAAACTATCAAATATTCTACGAACTATTAGATGCTTTTTTAATTATTGGATTAACAATTTGGATTTATTTTAAAATAAAAAAAGAAACAAAAAATAAAAGATGAAAGATTTAATACAGTTTTAAATTTTATCCAAAGCTTTTAATCTTTTATCTATTTCTTTTTCAGATTCCAATCTTTCAAAATCATAATCTTTCATGTCAACAAATTTCATATACTTTACCAAATTAGGATGCACTCTTAAAACTTGTTTAAACATTTCTTGACAAATTAATCTATAATCTGGATGCCCTTGCCTAATTGTTCTTAATTCTAATAAATGATATAAAGCTCTTAAATTTAATTTAAAATACCATCTTAAATTATATGCAAATGGAACACAATATTGCGCTTTTTCAGGATTTGTTTTTACCAAATCCAAATATAATTCATTAGCTTTATCTAATGCGAATTTATACTTAGAATCACAACCTGCCAAAACTAAATCTTTAGGAATTTCATAACCAAAATAAGTAGTTAATAATTGTCTTTCTTGTGTTAAAATTCTATGTCTTTGTAAATCTCTATATGCCCCAAAATTTCCTAAAATCTCAAAGGTATAATCTACATTTTCAAATGCTCTTAATGGTTTATGTCTTCTATTTTTTCTCTCACCAACATAATCATAAATGATTTTATCTTTTTCATCCTCAGTTAACAACTTTATTTTATCATAACATTCTTGCAAAGATAAATTTGAACTCTTAAACAAAATCTTCGATAAAATTTTATCTTCTGCTTCTAAATCATAATCAATTAATATTACTCGCTCATTATCTTGTCCAATTAAATTAAAGTTATTTGGATAAGAAACGCTTTTCAAATAATCTTGTAATGCTAAACCAAATTCGCTCTTACTTCGTTTAATAAATGATGGAAAAACTTTTCCTAATTCATCATACATTTCTTCTCCTAAATTTTTAATCTCATTTAAATCCGAAACAAATGATTTATTTATTAAATATTCGAATGCTCTACCATTTCCATACATTCCAAAATTTGTTAATGTACTCGCAGGCAATAAACCTCTAATGGTATCACAAGTTTTTGCTCTCAAAATTGCTTCAAAAGCCCTCTCAGATAAATTTTCACTATTTGGAATTTTTTCTGCATAATAAGTTCTCATAATTTGCATTAACTCACAATAAGTGTCAAACAACAAATTCATTGTCGCAATATATTTTTCTGCAAATTCTGAATTCATAATTTCTTTATCTTTATAATATTTGTATTCGCCATTTAATTTTTCATCAAAATAAATATACCTAGAAGATTTTTCCAAAGGACTTATTCCTATTCTAGCATCTTCAAAAAATTTAGTTGCTAAATTAGAAACATTTTCTAAAGCTATATGTGCTCCACCTAATTCTGCAACAGAATCATCCCCATATTGAACTAAAACTCTATTATAAAATTCTTCTGCTTTTTTTATTGCTATTAATTGTTCATCAATATTTTTTACATCTCCAACAATATTTTTAAAATCATTATCTTTACTATTAAAAAAATCATCTAAAAATAATCTTCTTAAATCTTTTTCTGATCGACTATATCTTGCAAATAAAGTTCCTTTTACTACTTCTGGCAAATTAATTAATGCGAATGTATTGCTTTCAACATTTGTAAAAAAATGTTTTAATATTTTCTTTTCATCTTCATTATACATTTAACCACCTACAACAAAATCTTTTTGAACTTTTCTGCCAACTCTTTAAAATCTTCTTTTTTATAACCTTTTAAAGTCATTTCCTGAACTCCAATCCTAATTCCGGAAGGATTTATAACAGAAGTATCCCAAGGTAATGCATTTTTATTTACAATAATATTATTTTCTTCTAATTTATTTGCAACTTTATTCCCATCACCAATTTTACTTACATCTAAAATTACTTGATGACTTTTTGTAAACCCAAAACTTTCTGCACAAACATCAAATCCTAATTCATTTAAACTTTCAGCAAAATATTTCGCATTCTCAATAATTCTTTTTCCATAATCAAAATATTTCTCATCCAATAATTTAGCAGTTAAATATAATGTTGGAATTCTATGTAAATGATGATTTGAAACTATTCCTGGAAACATAAATTTATCAAAATTATTTTCTTCTTTAGATAAAATAATTCCCCCTTGTGGACCTGGAAATGTTTTATGTGTTGATGCATTAACATAATCTGCGCCCTCTTCAAAAGGTTTTTGAAATTCACCTTGATAAATTAATCCAAAAACGTGGGCCGCATCATAAACAATTTTTAATTCTGGAAATTCTTTTCTTAATTCTTTTATTGGTTCTGGAAATAAAAACATTGACTTACCCAAAACAATAAAATCAGGATCATATTCTTTAATTAATTTAATTGATTCATCAACATCTGAAACAAACGGATTATCTTTATCTTGTGGAAAATTTTTAATTTCATAATTTAATATTCTTCCTAAGGTTCCAACTTTGTTGTGCGTTATATGTCCTCCAGAAGGTAAAGAATTTGTAATTACTTTGGAATTTTTTCTTAATGCTGTAAAAACAGTTAAATTTGCAATTGCTCCAGATATGGGCCTTAAATCTGCATTAGCAACATTAAAATGTTCTTGAAAATGTTTTTGACACAAGTCCTCTAAACAATCAATATATTTTGTGCCATTATAATATCTATTAAATGGCTTGCCCTCGGCATATCTATGTGCAAAATCATTATAATAAAAAGGTGCGACTTCATTTAATAAAACATTTTCTGATGCAATTAAGTTAATAGTATTCTTTCGCCAATCGTTTTGATTAGTAATAACATTAACAATTTCATCAAAATTCATAAAAATCTAATATATTAAAATCTGCAAGTTTATAAACGCTCGTTCCTACATAATAGATTAACTTTTAAATACTTTTTAATGTTTATAATATATGGTTGAAACAGAAATATATTTTGATCCTAATGAAGGTTATGTAATAAATCCAAAAGCTGTAAAAAAAGATTTTAAATTGGGTAAAAGTGAAATATTACATATATTGATTGCTTGGTTAGGAATTAGTTTTGCATTTGCTTGGAAAGGTTTTGCAAATATTCAAAGCATGTTCTTAATTTTGCCAATAATTTTAATTGCAACTGCAACTGGATTTATTTTTCATGAATTAGCTCACAAGTTTACTGCAATTTATTATGGAGCTAAAGCACAATTTAGAATGTGGCCTTTAGGTTTGGGTTTGGCTATAGCTATGGCTTTGTTTTTAGGGTTTGTGTTTGCTGCTCCAGGTGCAGTATATATTTGGGGTAAGAATATTACTAGAAAAGAAAATGGAATAATTTCTTTAGCTGGTCCATTTGCTAATTTTGTTGTAGCAATAATTAGTATAATTGTTTTAACATTTATTAATAATGCTTTTTGGGTTAATTTGTTTTCTTTAGTAGCATACGTTAATGCATTTTTAGGAATATTTAATTTGATTCCTATATTTCCATTAGATGGTTCAAAAGTTTTTATGTGGAATAAATTAATTTGGTTATTTAGTGTATTAGCATTTGTAAGTATATTTATTATTTTAAGTTTTATTTAGGTGATTTTATGATTTTTGGATTGTGTGGATATAATGCCTCTGGAAAAGGAGAAATTGCAAATATTTTAAAGGAAAAAGGATATGTTTATTTTTCATTAAGCGATATTATTAGAGAGGAATGTGAAAAAAGAGATTTAGAAAAAAATAGAGAAAACTTAGTTGCAATTGGAAATGAATTTAGAGAAAAACGTGGTGCAAATTATTTTGCCGAAATGATCTTAAAAAAAATAAATTTAGAAAGAAATAATAATAAAAATTTTATAGTTGATAGTATAAGAAATCCAAAAGAAGTTGAAACTTTAAGACAAGATAAAGAATTTGTTTTAATAGGAATAAATGCACCAATAGAATTAAGATTTTCTAGATCTCAATCGCGAGGCAGGAATGAAAATGCATTAACTTTAGAAGAATTTATTAAACAAGAAGAAAAAGAGAAATCTTCAAAAGAAAATGCACAACAATTAGATACGGTTTACAAAATGGCTGATAAATATATTTACAATGATGGTTCTTTAGAAGAATTAAAACAAAGATTAGATTTTGTTTTAAATAATGAAAGGAAAAAAAGACCTAATTGGGACAAATATTTTATGAATATTGCAGAAGTAGTAGCTACTAGAGCATCATGTCTAAGACGAAACGTAGGTTGTGTTTTAGTTAAAGACAAACAAATTATAGCAACGGGGTATAACGGCCCTCCAAAAGGACATCCAACATGTGATGAATTAGGGGGTTGTTTAAGAGACATTACAAAAACACCTAGTGGGCAAAGATTTGAAATTTCCAGAGCGGTACATGCTGAACAAAATGCAATTTCTCAAGCAGCAGAAAATGGAATTTCAACTAAAGGCGCAACATTATATTGTACAACATATCCTTGTGTTTTATGTATTAGAACAATTATTAATGCTGGTGTTAAAAAAGTAATTTATAAAGAATTTTATCCTGATGATGGAACAACAGATATCGCTAGAAGGTCTGGATTAGAAATGGTTCAATTTAAAGATTAAAATAATTTCATTTGTTTTATTTCTTTATCTCTTTTTTCTTCTTTAATTTCCTTTTCTTTAGAATCTTTTTTTTCAATTACTTTTTTTGTTTTGGATTTTTTCTCTTCTAAATTTTCTGCATCCTCTGTCAAAACTTTATCTAATAATTTTACTTTAAAAAAAGATTCTAATTCTTTTAAATCATCTTCTGTTAAATGCGTTTTTAAATATTCTACAAATTCTAAATTTTTAATTAAAAATTTATATAAGAATAATTCGCTAGCAATTTTAGAATTTGAGCCTCTCAAAACTTTTCCTAAAATAATTGATACTTTTTTATTTTTTGAAAATTCACTAGATTCTTTTGCTCGTAATTTAATACTTTGTGGAAAAGAAATTTTGTAAGAAAATTTATCTTTATAAGGATAAATTGCTGGCGCAATAATTCCAAAAATTAAAAAATATTTAAAAAAAAGCCAATTCTGTCTAGAATAAATTCTTCTTTTATTTATGTCTGCCAAAGACATTAATTTGTAAGCGTCTTTTAAGTTTTTTCCTTCGTAAAATAGGTGTAAATTCTCTGCAATCCATTCAAATAACAAATCAAAATCAATTTCTGTTTTATCACTAATTTCTTTTGCTTCTGAAAATGTTTTTGCTCTAAATAACCCAATAACTGTTTTAAAAACATCCTCTTTTCTTTCTCTTCCAAACAATAAATCTAAATGCCTATAATAAATCCCAAAAGGTTTTAGAAAGTCAATATCTAAAAATAATGCTCGTAAATCTTTAGGATTCATTTCAATTAATTTTTCTAACGCAATTCGTTCATATTTAATATTATTTTCTTCTAAAAGATTTTCAATAATTGGATATAATATATTTTTAGTTAATGCTTTTATTTCTAATGGTTCGCAAATATCTCTTAACGAACTTAATTTTTTATCAGCATAAATGTTTGTTGCACAAAATATTACTGGGTTAGAGGATTCTTTTGCAGATTTTAAAATTAATTCAAAACCACCTCGATCTTCACCAAAAAAAACATCTATATCATCAAAAAATAATAAATTCTTATTGCCAAATAAACTTCTAGAATTAGATACTGCATTCAAAGAACTTTCAATACTTTCTTTAGAACGATCATCAGATGGATTTAATTCAAATAAAGTAAAATTATTTTTTTCAGCAAATAATCTTACTAATGTACTTTTGCCTACACCTGTAGGCCCATAAATTAGCAAAGGTTTTTTCGAGTTCTTAATCCAAGATTCAATAGCTAAAAGAGCACTTTTATTAAATATTTGGGACAACTCTTTTGGAGCATATTGATCAAGAACGTACACATCTAATCCCTTAAACAAATTCTTTTAATAATTCTTCTTTTGTTTCGTGTTTTTCAGCTTGAATTTCTTTTTCAGCAGCTTTATTAAAAACACCCATATCTTCATCTTTTTTATTTAATCTTGAAAGCGTATACAAATAAGCATTGATTATGCTATCCAAATCTAATTTTCTTTTCAAACCTAATCTTGCAATTTCTTCAATATATGCCCTTACTAATTGAACTGCTAAATCCTCATTTTTTGAAGCCATATTTAATCCCCCAATACATTAATATTTACATATTCAAAATTTAAATTTTGTTTTATTTTATTTTCTAAAACTTCTTCATAATTTCCCAAGTCAATTCCAGGAATAAAAATTATATTAATATCTATATTACTATCATTTATATTACTTTCCAAATTATATTTCCCAGAATAGTTATTTTGCATTAAATAAGTATCTAAATTAGATTTTGTTATCCCTAAAGCAACAATTTCAACATTTTCTTTTGGATAACTCGCAAATATTATTATAACTAATACTACGACAACAGCTAAAACAAATAAAAATTCAAAGCTAGTCTGGCCTTTTTTACTCATAGTATATATAGGCCAAACTATTTAAAATAGTTCACTTTGACAAAATATATTTTACTATTGACGCATATGCGGGTCTAGTAATCAATACACCTATAGCTACACCAATTAATGTTGTTAATGCGAAACCAACTAATTTTGGAACACCACCAAAAACAAAAATCATTGGTAACATAGTTATTGTTAATGTTGCCGCAGCCATCCAAACAATAAAGAACGCTCTTTTAACTCGAGCTAATAAACTTCTTTCTTCTTGTTCTTCTTTTCGTTTCATTAGTTCATCAGTAATTATTATTTGGTCATCTACACCCGTTCCTACAGCGGCTAATATTCCAGCTATTGCAGATAAATCTAATTGCCAATTAATTAATGAAGATGTTGCTAAAGTTAAATATATTTCAGAAATTCCAACTAATAACATAGGTAATGCAACTTTCCAATTTCTATATCTAACAAATAAAATTAAAGCAATAACCATTAATGCTATAAGTCCAGCAATTAATAATTTACTTAAAATATTTTGTCCTAAAACTGGAGAAACGGTTTCTTTAGAAATACTATCTATTCCAACAGGCAAAGAACCCGAATTTAATATTGCATATAATTCATTAACTTCATTTTGTGCGCCTTCTAAATCTACAGAACCACCATTAATAATTAATTCCATAAAAACTTGGAAATTTGGAGATGTAGTACTTGCTACATTTTGATTTGTAATAGTTTCACTTAAACCAATAATTGTTTTCAAACCAGTTGCAGTAAAACTCCAAGGAGTTTCCTCTCGCTTTTCAACAGGTAACAATTCAACATTTAAATATTCTAATGCAGAAACATTCAAATCTGATTCATAAACTATAGTTTCAACATTATTATCTAAAACAAAATTATTTATTTCAAATAAAACATTTTCATCTAAAGTATCATAAGTAATATATTTTAAATTTCCATTTTTATATAAATCTCTTATAGCATTGTTTGCCAAATAATTGTCTTCTTCAAAAGTATCATTACTAATTAAGTATAATGCATTTATAGGCCTATCAATAAAGAAATATGTGCTAGGACAAGAAGTACTTCCATCTTGTAATAAAATACATTTTCTAAATATACTTTCAGAAAAATTTCTTGCAGCTTTGGCATTTAAAACAAAAGGAATTTGCCAACCATAACCATCAGCAGTCTTAGAAATTCCAAAACCTTTAGTTGCAGTTTTACTTACATCAACAACCTCATCACCAGTAAATAAAACCTTGCCTTCAAATAAACATTCAAATCTACCTTGTTTTTGTAAAATTTCTTCGATTCTTGCTACTTTATCTGGATCGCTTTCTGCAACTTCTATTCCAACATATTGATTGTCCCAAGAAGTTACTTTAACATCTTTTAATCCAGTCCAATCTAGCCTTTGAGAAACTGTTGATTGCACTCGCTCCATTTGCGAGTTATCTATTTCTTTATCTAAAGTCAAAATAAATTGTGTGCCACCAGAAAAATCTAAGCCATAGCTTAATCCTTTAACACCTAAAATTATTGCTCCCAAAATCAAAACAACTGCGAAAATTATTACTCTTGCATCTTTAAATAAACTCATTATTTCACCTTTTTATTTTCTAAATACCATAATAAAATTGGACCATTCATGAACCAAGTAGCAAACAAATCAACCACTAATCCAAATATTAAAACAATTGATATATCAAACAAAACACTTATGTTGTAGAAATATGAAAAAATTAACATTACTACTAAAGTACCCAAAGTTGTAGTAGTCATTATTGAACCCGTTCTTAAAGCATCACCAGCTCTTTGTTTTGCATGTCCTTCTTTTCTTTTTAATAACCTAGTTGTTAACATTATATCTGTATCTATAGAATAACCCAACAACATCAACAATGCCGGAATAGTAGTTAATGATAATGGAATGCCAGTTATAGCTAAACCAGCTAAACCCCCTAAAACATCTAATATTGCACAAACAATAATTGCTATTGAAGGGATAATTTCTCCAAAAGCAATTAATATTAAAACAATTATTCCTATTATTGCAATAATTGCTACCAAAATTGCTTTATTATAAAAAGATTCTCCTAAACTTGGACTAATTTCTTTTAAATTCACATTAGATGTGTTTATTCCAAATTCAGTATTTAAAAATTCTAAAATTCCTTTTGAATTATTATTTTTTGTATAGTTATAAAATAAATCTAATCCTGAAACCCAATCCGAATAATTATTTAAAACTAAATCAGCATAATCAAAATTATATTCTTTAAATAAATTCTCAATATTTGTTACAGCTAAATCTTTATCAGACATTTGCTTTATGTCTTCAATCTTAGTCTTTAACAAAACCAAGCTATTTTGTTCCAAATATTGAATATCCATTCTTTTAGTTATTCCAGAATTATAAACAATAGTTAATTCTTCTAAACCAAAAGTATTTTCTAAAGCGATTTTTATTTCCTCAGTATTAACATTTTCAACCCCATAAATAGAAATTAATGTTCCACCTTGTAAATCAATACCTTTTTTAACCCCAAAACCAAAAATAAAAATTAAACTTATAAGAAACAAAATTAAAGGAACTATCAAGTACATTTTATAATTTTTCTCATAAAATTTATCATAAAAACTCATTAAATCACCTAAAAATAACAATTAACATAATATTTAATCTTATAATATATAAATCCAAAAACTATATAAACTATTTATTTAATATCAAACAAATTTCTTTGAATTTTTGCTTTTTTTTGTGATATTTGGTTAAAAATATCATTATCTACGGCTAATTTATCCTCTTTTGAAAAACTAATTATTGGTTTTCCATATTTCCCTCCACCACCTGGAAAATAACTTACTAAGCCATTTCTAAAAGCTAAAATATATTTTGTTATATCTGGATTAATATTGTTTAAATCGGATTCTTTAAAATCAAATAAAATATTTGTTTCAGTTTCCCCAATTTTTATAAAATCCCACCAAATATTTTGAACATTCTTAGATAATAAGTTTTTATTATTTATTGCCAAGCTTATAATTTCTGACAAAGGCAAAATATATTTGTAATTAGCCCGATTATAATTCAAAATTTTATTTTGAGAAATTTCTTCAATTCTTTCACAAACTCCTTTTTTAATTTGGCCTTTACAAATACATCTCCACTTTAGTTTTATTGCTTCTTGCAAAGTATAAAAAGTTAAACAATTTTTACATCTTGTTTTATGATATATTCCTTCTTTTGGATCTAAACCTATATTAAATAATAATTCTCGCCCATCTTTTTTTTGCAAAGCTTTTTGTATTTCATAATAATTTGGTTTTTGTAAATTAAAAATATTAAATTCTCTTCCTAACCTGTGAGGCCAAAAACTATGTGCATCACTATTTGATAAAAAATTAATATCTTTTAATTCTTCAATATTATTTGCCAAATAAGAATCTGCACTTAATCCCAATTCTAAAAAAGAAATATTTTCAGAATATTTACCATAAGCTTCTTGCAAAGAATTATAATGTGCATAAATTCCAAAATAGGGTGTATACGCGTGCGCCGGACCAAACATTAAATTTAATTCTACACACAATTTTGCAATTTGTTCTGCGCTTGCATCATACCACGGCCTACCATTCATAGAACCATCAAATTTTTTACAAAATATTTTGCTTTTTTCTTTAAAATCAATAATCGATTTCTTATCAGGAAATAAAATTAAATGGTGTGTCCTATCTTTTGCTTGTATTTCAGTAGATAAAATAAAATTATTTCTTTTTTCCCCAAAAATAGTTTTTACATCATAAAAAAATGTTTCGTCTTCAAATTGCAATTTATTAAATACAGATTCTTGCCAAGTTTTGTGTGTTAAATCCCCAATAGGACAAATGTTCAAACCTTTATAAAATCCCATTTCAGCTATTTTATCCACACTTAAATTTTTACTTGTGCCTCCAGCATAAGGTCCATGAATATGTAAATCAGCATTATATTTTTGCATTTGAATCACTATAAATTAACCACAAATAATAAAATAAAATAAAAAATATGAAAAATCCAATTTTAAAAAATATGGTGTGTAAAACATCTACCAAATTTAAATTTACAAAACCCAATAAAAAAATCATAGCTAACATTCTAATTAAATTAAAATAAATAAATAAAATTAGCAATACAAGAAATCCAATAAGTTTATTTTTAAAATTTACTTTTAAATTAGCAAATATTAGTGCTGTGAAAACACATAATTCAAATAAACCAGTACAAACATCAATAATATTTATTTCATTCCCAAAAACAAAAATTCCATAATTAATTCCATTAAAAAATAATTCATTAATTATAGTTAAATTGTTTAAAATGTTGTGAGCAATATAGGAATAAAAATAAGATAAATTTAAAAAACTAGTAATATAATTTAAAAATAATAAGATTATAACAAATAGTGCTAAAAATAATATTGCGTGATAAAAAAAATTCGAATAAATTTTGGAATATAATTTTTTTATTCTTTTAGAAAAATCTTTATTCATAACATACCCAATTCTTTTTTGATTTTATTTAATTGTTTTTTCGCACCCTTCTTACCAGCTAAAATATAACTTTTGGCAGTGTCCAAACTAAATTCATCTTTGAATAAAGTATATTGTGGAGAAATTATAATTGCATTTTCATTTTTTAATGTTAAACGAGTAATTTCACATTGAATTAAATATAATGTTCTATAAATCAT
The DNA here is from genome assembly GCA_964595665.1 of uncultured archaeon. GTDB lineage: Archaea > Iainarchaeota > Iainarchaeia > Iainarchaeales > 0-14-0-20-30-16 > 0-14-0-20-30-16. The sequence continues at coordinate 21,758 of CAZQQS010000005.1, forward strand.
TTGAATTGTAGTTGGCTCTTTTTTATAAGTTTTTATATTGTAGGGATACAAATCAACACCAACTAAAACATCACATTTATTCTTTCTTAAAATTTCTATAGGCACGGGTTGAAATAAGCCCCCATCTACAAGCCATTTACCCCAATAAAAAGTAGGTGAAAATACTATGGGTATGGACATACTTGCCAAAATCGCTTCTTTAATCAAACCTTTATTTAATATAACTACCTTACCAGTTTCCACATCTACAGCAGTAATTGCCAAAGGAATTTTACAATCTGAAAATTTTTTATTTCCAAAAACACTTTCAAAAAAATATTTTATTTTTTTTAAAATTATTGTTTTTTGCATTACTGTTTCAATACCAAAAACCTTTAAATTATTTTCTTTAATAAAAGATACTGCATCTTCATTTAATTTTCCCAAATCTTTGTATAGCGCATAATGTGCGGCAACTATTGCTCCTATGCTAGACCCAGATATAAAATTTATTGGAATTTTGTTTTTTTCAAATGTTTCCAAAACTCCTATATGAGATAAACCTAATGATCCACCTGCACCTAAAGCTAAACCAACTTTTTTCATAAAAATCACTTCAAAATTCCAAAATAATAATTATCAAATTGATGTTTTTCTGCAATATTTAATTTCTCCAAAGTATTTAAATGCTCTGTTAAGAAAAATATTTTACTATTATTCCAAGAAAATATCAAAATCCAAAATTTCCCTTTTGATTCATTTCGTGTTTGTTCCACCCACTCAAAAATTCTTCCTTTGGGATTAATTAATTCAAATAAATTAATAGGTGCTTTTGATTTTTTACATTCAATAACCAAATCCAAATATTTTGGGTTTTCTGAAAAAACATCTCCAAAAAATCTTTTGTCTTCACTTTTATTTATTGTAGAAAAAGCCCCACTCATTGGAACTCTTTTCCACTCATCTTTTGTTAAATCTTTTAGAAGATTTACTACTTGCCTTTCAAAACTTTTTCCTTTTTGAATGCTATTAACCATTATAATCTCCCTATTTTTTTATAAATTTCTTTTTTAGTTAATTCTATAATTGTCGGCCTGCCATGTGGGCAAGTATATGGGCTTTTAGTTTTAAATAAATTTTCTATTATTCGAGACATTTCAAAAGTACTCAAAATGGTGTCTGCTTTAACTGATTTTTTACACGCCAAACTAATTAATATTTTTTCTTTTAAATCTTCCAAATTATTTTTTTTATTTAAATCCAAATCTTTAATCAAATCTAAAAATAATTCTTTTAATTCTAATTTATCTGGAATTCTTCCCAAAATTATTGGAATGCTTCTTAAAACCAACTCTTTTTTCAAAATAGTATAATCTAAACCAAATCTTAAAAGGTTTTCTTTTAAATCTTCTAATAACCCTAAATCTTCAAATGCAAAATCTAAAATCATTGGAGAAAGTAATGTTTGTTTCTCTAAGTAATTTTTATTTGAATATTGTTCTAAAAATAATTCATAATTATATCTTTCTTCAGCAACATGTTGATCTATTAATAATAAATTCTCACTTTCATTTTCTACTAAAATAAAGGTTTTATTGTATTGGCCCAAGATTTTAAATTTTAACTTTTCTTCAATACTCGCAAAAAATAATTTTTTATTTTCAAATTGTTCTTTTTTTTCAGTTTCAATTACTTGAGAATCATTAAAATTGTAATTGGATTTAGATTCACTAATTAATGAAATTATTTTGGTTTTTTGTGGCTCCAAATTATTTTTTAACCCTTCTTCTAATTTATTCTTTAAAGCAGTATATACTGGATAAAAGAAAGTATTACTATCTTTTACCCTGATTTCTAATTTTTGGGGGTGCACATTAACATCAATTATTTTTGGATTTAATTCTAAAAAAACAAAAACATTTGGTTTTTTTCCTTTGGGAATTTTAAATTCAAAAGCTTTGCTAATTGCATAATTAATAGTTTTGTTTATTATCGCTCTATTATTAACATAAAAAATTTGCTTTTCAGTATAAGAATCTTTTACTTCGCTATAATTTGTAAAATAAATTTTAGAATTAACAATTGGATCTCTATATTCTGCTTCAAACACATCTAAATTAAAAACATCTTTAATTCTTTTTTTTACATCTTCACAAGATTTATAATCAAATATTAATTTGTCTTCAGAATAAAATTTAAATTTAACTTTGTAATTTGCAATTGCAATTGTTTTTATTAAGTCAACTATTTTTTTTAATTCATAACTATCTGTTTTTAAGAATTTTTGCCTCGCAGGAATATTATAAAATAAATTATAAACATTTATTGTTGTACCCAAATATTTTGTTTGGGGGGTTAAATTTACATTTTTGTTATTCTCTAAAGCTAATTTATAAGATACTTCCGAATCTTTAGTTCCCGAAATAATCTCAATTTTAGAAACTTCTGCAATTGTTGCTAAAGCTTCACCTCTAAAACCATAACTAAAAATAGAATAAATATCTTCAATTTTTCTTATTTTTGAAGTAGCATGTCTTTTAATACATAAAGATAAATCTTCTTTATCCATTCCAGAACCATCGTCTATAACAGAGATTTGTTTTTTACCCGCTTGTTTTACTTTAATTATAATTTCACTTGCACCGGAATCTAAAGAATTTTCAATTAATTCTTTTACTACGCTTGCCGGTCTCTCTATAACCTCACCAGCAGCAATTTTTGTAATTGTAGATTCGTCCAATAGTTGTATTTTAGGCATAAACAATAAAGAGCAAACATATTTAATAGGTTTTTGCAAGTTAAATTTAAATACTTATTCAACTTCTATATAATATGCCCGCAGCACCACGAAAACCTATACATCATCAATTAAACGCAATTCATGCCACATTTCAAAACGGAGCTTCGATTAATGCTGGTAGCCCTAATGATATAAGAAGTGTTGAAGCTCAAAAAAGATTAAAGAAAATGCAATTGCGAAAATTTGATAAACGTATTTAAAACAAAGTTTTTTGCTTTGTTTCTTGAGTAATAAATTTTGTTTCTAGTTTTTTTTCTATTTCTTTTGCTTTCTCAATTACACTTTGTGGCAAACCAGCTAATTTAGCAACTTCAATTCCAAAACTTTTATTTATGCTTCCTTTTTCGATTTTTCTTAAAAATATAATTTGGTTATCAATTTCTTTTGCTGAGAAGTTATAATTCTTTATACCTTTAAAATCATTTTCTAATTGTGTTAATTCGTGATAATGTGTTGCAAAAAGAGTTTTTGCATTTAATTTATTATGAATATATTCTAAAACAGACCACGCAATACTTATTCCATCATAAGTAGAAGTGCCTCGCCCTATTTCATCTAATATAATAAATGAATTTTCTGTTGCGTTATTTAAAATATTTGCAGTCTCAATCATTTCAACCATAAAAGTACTTAAACCTAAAGATAAATTATCACTTGCACCAATTCGAGTAAATATTTTGTCTACTGGTTTTATTTCCGCATATTCTGCAGGAATATATGATCCAATTTGCGCCATTAAAATTATTAATGCATTTTGTCTTAAATACGAGCTTTTCCCAGACATATTTGCACCAGTTATAATTAAAGTATTTTCTTCTGAATTTAAATGCAAATCATTAGGAATAAATCTTTCTTTAATTATTTGTTCTAATATAGGGTGTCTTCCGTTTTTTATAAATATTTTATTTTCTTCAATTATTTTTGGTTTAATATAATTATTTTTAAATGCACACAAAGCTAAAGAATTATAAAAATCAATTTCAGAAATAATCTTTGCTAAAGAATATACTTCTTCTAAAATTAATTTCGATTCTTCAACTAATTTTAAAAATAATTCTAATTCTAAAATTCTAGCTTTTTCTTCCGAGCCTAAAACTTTGTTTTCTAAATTCTTTAAATCTTCAGTAATTAGTCTTTCATTATTTGCCAAAGTTTGTTTTCTTACAAAATAATTTGGTAAATTATCAGCTTGAGATTTAGGAACTTCAAAAAAGAATCCAAATAATTTATTATATCCTATTCGCAATGTTTTTATTCCTGTTTTTTCTCTCTCTGATGCTTCCAAATCCAACAAAATTTGTTTTGAATTTTGTTTTATATTTAATAGCTCATCCAAATCTTCTGAAAAGCCATTTTTGATAAAATTACCTTCTTTATAATTACCAGAATATTCTTCATTAATAGATAAATCTATTAATTCTGAGAAATTCTTTAACTCATTAGAAACATCATAAGATAAATTTTCTAAATTCTCTTTTAAAAAATCATTTAATGGAATTAATTGAAATATTGTTTGTTTTAAAGCAATTAAATCTCTTGGATTTGCACTATTATAATTTATTTTTGATGCCAATCTTTCTAAATCACAAATGCCAGATAAAAAACTTTCTAAATTAAAATGTAAATTCTTTGTTAAAATATTTTCAACTACATTTAAACTATACTCAATATCCTCTTTTGATTTTAAAGGACTTAAAATATTCTTTTTTAATAATCTTGAACCCATTGCAGTTTTAGTAAAATCTAAAACAGATAATAAAGTATTTTTAGTTTCAGAATCGTAATTTTTAATTAATTCTAAATTCTTTATTGTGTGAATATCTAAAGATAAATATTTTTCTTTTTCAAAAAATTTAATATTTTTAAAATGTTTTGATTTTGATTTTTGAGTATATTCTAAATATTGTAATAATGCCCCAATACTAGAAACAATTTCAAATTTATTTTCTAAACCAAAAGAATTTAATGATAAAACATTAAAAATATCTTTTATTTTTTCCTTTCCAAAATCATAATTATAATAAATAAATGGTTGTTCATTAAAAGTTGCATTTGAAATTCTTTTTAATGATTCCAACAAAGACTCATCAAAAGAATCTGGATAAATTATTTCTGCAGGATTTATTTTTGCCAAATCCGAATAAATATTTTCCAAATCCGTTTCCAAAACAAAAAATTCCCCTGTAGATATATCAACAAAACTTAATCCAATAATATTTGATTTAAAGATAGATAACAAATAATTATTTGTTTTAGAATCTAAAAAATCATCTTCAAATATTGTTCCAGGAGTTACAGTTCTAACAACATCTCGTTTTACTAATCTACCCTTAACTAATTTTGGGTCTTCAATTTGTTCAATAATGGTTACTGTTTTTCCAGCATTAATTAATTTCTTTAAATAAGGGTTTAATGCATGATAAGGTATTCCAGCCAAAGGCACTTTAGATTTAGCACCTCTTTTCGTCAAAGTTATGTTTAATGTCTCAGCAACAACTTTTGCATCTTCAAAAAAACACTCGTAAAAATCACCCATTCTAAATAATAGGATTGATTTTGGATAATTTTTCTTGATGTCTAGAAATTGTTTTAAAGCTGGAGTCAAATCTTGATATTCTACCATATATATAATACTTTCAGAAGAATGTATAAAAATAGTTTGGTTTTTAAATATATTTATACAAAATTATATAATTTAAACTTATTTTATATATTAAGAGGGATATTATGTCATTTACAAAACAATTTAAGGAAACTATGAGAAAGATATTTAAAAAGGGTAAAGATGAAAATTACGACTATAAAAGTAAATATCAACAAAGATTAATAGAATTTAGAAAAATGAAAAACACAATTAATAAGTTAGAAACGCCTACAAACATTGTTAGAGCTAAAGAATTGGGTTATAAGGCTAAACCAGGGGTATTTGTAGTTTTAGTTAAAACTAGAAGAGGTTCTGGATTATTTAGACAACCTAATGCTGGAAGAAGACCTAAAAGAATGGGTTTCAAGAAATTAACTAGAAATATAAGTATTCAAAGAATGGCTGAAGAAAAAGCTTCTAAAAAATACATAAATTGTGAAGTAGTTAATAGCTATTTAATTGGTGAAGACGGACACAATAAATATTTTGAAGTAATTTTAGCTTCTAAAAACCAACCTGAAGTTCAAAAAGATAAAGAATTAAAGAAAGTAATCAAAAAAACAGGTAGAGCTGAAAGAGGATTAACTTCTGCAGGTATAAAAAACAGAGGCTTAAGAAAAGTTCCAGAAAGGAACAAAAAATAAAAGAGATTTAAATCTCTTTCTTTTTTTATATTATTATGATTTTCTATAAATTCCAAAATATATCTTTTGTTAGCCCAAAAGAAAAAGGAGATATAATTGTATTTACTAATTTAAAAGAAGCAAATATATTTCCAAAATATTCTAATAATAAAACAGCAATATTTACTTCTGATGTTAATACTTTAGAATTTTGGATAAACAAAAAAATTGATTATATAATAAATCCTTTTGATTTCAAATCTCGAGCATTTGATAATAACACATTTTCATTAATGAAACAAAAAAATATAATTCCAATAATTATATTAGATTTTATTTTTGACAAAGATCCAAAAAAACAAAATTATTTGTTTAAACATTTAATACTATTCAACAAACTTTGTAAAAAAAATAAGTTGCCAATAATGTTGTTATCAAATAATATAGATGTGGCTAATGCAATGTATTATGTTTTGGGATATAGTGAAAACCAAGCAAAAAATTTTCTAAGTGATTTATATGAAAGTTAAAACACATAGTTTGCCTAAAAGTTTTAGAGACTCTAAAAGATATTTTGAATTAAATTGTAGTTTTGAAGATTTAAAAGAAATTAAGAAAAGTTTCTTATATTTATTTGGGGTTTTAAAATTTGCAGAAAGTGATTTTGGAATTAAAGACATAGATTCTAAAAACATAGTTAAAATCAACTCAGAATTTGCAAATGAATTTATTTTAAGCGTAAATGATTTTAACAAACGATTTAATAAAAATATAAAAATAACTAAAATCTCTGGAACTATAAAATCTTTGGTGGAATAATGGCTAAAGGTATAAATCTAGCAAAAAATAGAAAAAAAGAATTAGTTGAATTATATTTAAAATCTGATTTTGATCTTAAGAAAAATATTGCTGAGGAAATAACTAATTTAAATAAACGATTTTGTTTAAGAAAAACTATTGAAAAAGATTTGTTTTGCAAATATTGTTATTCTGATTTAGCTAATTCAAAAATTAGATTTGAAACAATTATTAAAAATAAAAAAGAAGTTAAAATAAAAAAAATAATTTGTAGCAATTGTAAAAAAGAAATTAAAAAGCAATTAATTTAATTGCTTTTACTTTTTAGGAAATAACAAAAATAAAACTGCGATTATTCCAATTATAATTAATGGATTTATTCCACCCAACGAACCCAATATAGATGAGCTAGATTGTGTTGCAGTCTTTAATGTTTCTCCAAATACAGGAGTTATATTATAAGCTTGACTAATTCTTGATGTTGCAGCATCTTTAGATCTGCTAATAGTCCACAAAATCAAAGCCAATAAAGCAATTATAGCCAGTCCTGAGAATCCACCCATACCGCCCCAAACTCTTTTATACCAAGGTTCTGGTTTTTTAGGTTCTTTTGGTTTTTCAGGTTCTTCTGGCTCTTTTGGTTCTGGTTCTTTATCTGGTTCTTTAGGTTCTGGTTCTTTATCTTTTCCATCAATCTTTTCTTCCAATTCTGTAAACCTTTCATCAATTTTAGTTAATAATTCTTCAATAGTAGATTTAAATTCTGAAGCAGATAACAACCCCAAACCATTTATTTGTTCTATAATTTTAGTATTATTTGCTTCTAAAGCAGTTTCTAAAATTGGATCTAATATTTCTTTAATATTATCTTTTGTCAAAACTTTTTCTTTTAATTCTTTTAATATTTCTAAAGATTCCTTACTCAATGTTTTTGTTTCGCCAATTTCTGAAATAATGTGAATTATATTATCCATTAAAGCTTCTTTTTCGGCTTTAGTAAATCCTTCTATGCCTTCAATTGCTGTTTTTAATTCATCTCTTATAGCATCCATTCTAGATTCTAAATTATCAAATCTTTCTTTTAATGCATCTCTAATAACATCTGCATATTCTGTACCTTTAAAATATTCTTTCATTTTATCTAAAACGCCTTGAGGAATATCTGATTCAGTAATTGCTTCTTTTACAATTTTTTTCAAATTAGTTTCACCAACTAAATCTTTTATTTCAGACATTATTTTTTCTAAATCGCCAAATCTAGTACTGCTAAATTGATGTAAAGCAATTAAGTTTTCTCCTAATTCGAATATGTGATCTTGAGTTAATTTAAATCCATCTCTCATTAAATTTCTAACTTCTGCAAATCTTTGTAAAATTTGTTTATATCTACCTTTCCATTTCTTTTCAATTCTTCCAATTAAAACATCATTATTTTTTGCTAAAGATTCAGCTAATACTGTTTTTAATATTTTTTCAAATATTTGTGGTTGAGATTTTAATGCATTTTCAATTTTTGCCAAAGATTCTGTAGCTAACCTTAAAGTTTCTTCTATTCTATTTGCTTGCAATCCAGATCTAGTTTCCATATCTCGCAAAGCTTCGCTTAATCTTAAAAACTCACTTTCAATAAACTTTTTATCTTCTGCAGATAATTTTCTGTCTTTTCTAACTTCTTCTAAAATAGTTTTTAAGTCTTCAGAAATTTTATCTACTTTTCTTTCTAATTCAGCTAACTTAGTTTTTAAACCGAAATCTCTTAATCGAGCTTTTTCTGCTTCCGCTTCAATTGCCCTTATTAAATCATCTCTAGTAATTTTTAATTTACCAACAATATTAGTTTCAGCTCTTAAAATTAATTCATTAATCTTTTTCAAATCTTCTTCGCTTAATTTTGAACCTTTTACACCTTTTAAAATATTAATTACAGTTTGTTGAGTTTCAATTAAAACCTTAATGCTAGAAACACTTGCTGGGTTATTAGATAAATTAATTATTGTTTGATGTACTTGTCTCGCATCTGTAAAATTAAATGTTGTTTTAACCCACTCAAAAAATTGATTAAATTCTGTAAATCTCGCCCTAAAACTAGGATTTTCTCTTATAAACGTTATAAATATAGTTTCTGCTCGTTCTTGTTCTGGAGTTTTCTTTTCTTTAATTGGTCCGAAATCCATTTCTAATTGTTTAGGATTTTTTTTTTCAGGGCCCCTACCATCTAATTCAAATGGTTCTTTTTCTCCCTCAGTTAAAAGTTTTTGTTCTTTTCCAACAGACAATCTTTTATTTAATTCTATTTTAATTTGTAATAATTGTAATATTTCTCTTCTTGCTGTTTGTCTTTGACCTGGATTTAATCTTGGATAATCGTTTAATAATTCAAATAATCTTCTTCTATCTCTAGGATTTAAATTATTTGCTTCTACTAACGCACCCTCTACAATAGATTCTATAGCTTTAGAATCAAATCTTAATCTTTCTAATTCGCCTCGAATATATTTTACTAATGATCTTTCTTGTGGTTCACTTATAGCAAAACTAGCCCCTTTTACTACCACGCTACCTTTACCAGTTGGCTCAGGTTTTACTAATTTAACATTTCTTTTTGCACCAACAGGCAAACCTGTTTTTGGATCAATTATTTTACTAACTTCTTTAGGTTTAGGTTCTCTAATACTTTTTGAAGTTAATATAGCATTACCGTTTTTATCAACAACCCTAATTGGACCTTTAGATGAAGATTCGCTTGCCGGAATGGTTGCACTAGCTTTTGTTCCTCTAGAATTTACTTGTACAGCGCTAGCATTATCTAAACCTTCAATCATTTCAGAATTTGGTCTAACTCTAGAATTCGCATTTGTACCTTTTTTTTGAGCTATTAATTTATCTGCCCTAATTAATTCTTCTAAAATTCTCTTTCTAAAACTTATTTCTTGAATACGTTTTCTCATTACGGGTTCTTTATCTCCAAAAAAACCTGTTTTGCCTTTTCTTTTATTTTCAATTATTTTTTCAGCTTCAATACTCAAATCTTTAAATAATTTAGTTCTTGTTTGTGGAGTTAATCGAGAATATTCTATAGTAATTTGTTTTTTTTGATATTCTAAACCACGTCTTGCTTTTTCTAATAAAATTATGTTTTTTGGCCTATTATTACGTTCTTTTGCTTCTCTTTGGCGTCTAGCCAACCTTTCAGCATTTATTTCTTCCCTAGGTTTTGGTTTAATAATTTCTCTTGGTTTCTCTACAGCCATTTATACCCACCTTAATATATATATATTCATCATGGAAAAGTATATAAATGAATACTTTTCTTGTTATTTTTTGAGTTTGTAAGTTAAAACATATTTGGTTCGTATGTTCTTGTCTTACCACCTCTCCCTAAAATTATTATAATTATTAAAACTACAACTATTAAAATACTTGGATTTTGAACTACGTTAGACATTGTACTTCGAGTTAAATAATACATTAAAAATGCAGCCAATAAAATAAACGCAAAAATTCTTATACTTGGTTTTTTCATAAAAGCTCTCATTCTTTGTAAAAACGGAACTTTACGAGTATATTCAGGATCTTCACTTAATTCTTTTTCTTTTAATCTTCTTTCTTCAATTCTTTTTTCTTCTAATTCTCTTTCAGAAACTCTTCTCAAAGCATCTTCATTTACAGATACGGTTGGTTCAGATCTTTCTACATCTTCAGACTGTTGTCTTTTTAAATAATTTTCATACTTTTTCTTAGCTAATCTAGCATAATAGTCAAATTCTTCTCTTTCTAAATCTCCAGATCTCAACTCTAATTTTAACACTCTTAAAAAATTATTGTATTCTGCGGTAGAAATAATCCTTTTATTAGAAATATTGTCATAAACATCATAATTTCGAGGAATTTCTTTTAGTTTAGGTTTAAGAGCCTCTCTCGGACGTTCTGCGAAAATTTTTCTCGGTGCTTTTTTTTCCATAAATACCACTTAGTCAAATATAGAAATACAAAATACTTTATATACTTTTCCTATATATTTCTAATATGCATAAATACAAAAAATTCATTTTAAACGCATTTACCCAATATTTTAAAACTATACATGTTAGTTTTGGATTTGCATTAGCATTAATAACTTTGGTAAATTTGTTATATGGAATAAACTTTAGTGCATACTTTGGAAATTTAACTTATACTCAAATTGACTTGTTAAGTTTTGCATATATTATTCCCACAATTGTATTATGTGCGTTCATTAATTCTCTATTTGTAACAATTTTAATTTATTTGACAAAAAAGAACATTATGCAAGAAACAAGAAAAGTTTATCTTTTAGAATTTGTTAAAAAACACACAACTTATGTTTTTATTTACAATTTGGTAATTTACTTTTTATTATTCCTGATATTTTTGATTTTTGAAAATACAAAAGCAAATTTCTTAATCCCTATTTTTGCAATTGTTTTATTATTCTTAAACTTTTACACAATACAATCAATCATTATTGATAACAAACATGTTTTTGGCGCCATTTCATATGGATTTTTTTTCTTAAAAAGAAATATTTGGAAAAGTATTTTTATTGCATTATTTTTAACATTAATTTATTTTATAATTGCATTAATTAGTTTTTACTTTTCATTTGGTTGGATTATATCAATTATACTTTACACAATTTTCTTTTATCCATTTTCAGAAATATTAAAAACAGTTTTTTACTTAACTAAATACGATATTGTAAAAAGTTATTTTTGAGATTCGCCATATCCTTGCATTCTTAACATTAATATTTCTCTAACTAGTTCTGGATCTTTAATTCTAGATAATAATTCTATGAAAAAAGATTCAAAATTTGTGATCGAGTATATTCTTGTTAATTGCATATATTTTTGGTAAAACGCTTCTGCAAATAATTTTTTAGGATCAAAATTTATATTTGCATTTCTCAAAGCCATAAATTGCAATCTTACTAATACTTGTATATCCAAATCAAAAGGAATAAAAGAATCATTAAAATGTTCTGATAAATCTGCTGAAGGAATATAATTAGCATTTAATACTTTTTCCCAAATATCCAATAAATCTTTTAATTCTACTTCAGATAATTCTCTAAAAAGTTTAAATTTTGTAAATTTAGATTTTTCAACAGCATTACCAAAATGTTGAGAAATAATTAAAACTTTTCCATCTCTTACAACAGCAAACATTTTTGGCAAATTTAATCCAGCATTTCTTAAATCTATAATTGTTTGATTATAAACTTCTGCAAATAACTCTGGAGTCAATTCAAATTTCAAATCTTTAAAAAATTTAAAGGTTTCTGAAAAACGTCTATTTTTAGAAAAATGATCTAAATTTACTTCTTTTATAATTACTCTTTTTTTACCCGCATTTTCAAAATTAACATATCCAATATAAACTCGGCCATTCGCTACTTGTGCTTTTCTTTTTCCAATAAAAATCTCTTTTGATTTTCTAATTGCATCAGGTCTTTTTGAAATTTGTGTTTGAAACTCTCTTTCTACAGGCATTCTTGGCTTAGGCATAATATAATAAGTACATTAAGATTTATTAA
>CAZQQS010000005.1:34258-40405 GCA_964595665.1 uncultured archaeon
TATTCTGCTTTATTCTTTTGAGCTTGTTCTCTATGTTCTTTATTACTTATACAATTAGGATTAATACACAAATCAGAATCATTATACACTATAATTGGTGCTTTACAAACTTCACAAGATCTATCTGTAAATTCTATTTTTCCTTTTTGTGGTAAAGGGTAAGTATTCGTACATTTAGGATAACTCGAACAACCTACAAAATCTTTTCCATTTCTTGAATTTCGTTTTACCAAATAATTTTTACAAATATTACATATCCCTACTTTAGATGCTTCTCTTTTTGTTTCAATAATATTTGTTGCAATTTCTTTTTTATTTTTATACAAATCATCTAAAATTTCTCTTAACATTTGTTTTGAATCTTCTACAACTTTATCTTTAATAATTTTGCCTTCTTCCATTTCAGTCATTTCATCTTCCAATTTAGCAGTCATATCTGGCGAAACCACGTGCTCAGCATAATCTTTTAAAGATTTAACAACGGTTTTTGCAATTTCACTTGGAACAATTTGTTTTTTGCCCGAAATATAATCTCTGTAATATAATTTTTGTAATATTGATGGCCTTGTCGATTTTGTACCCAAATTTAATTTTTCCATTAATTTAATTAAAGTTCCTTGCGAATATCTTGCCGGTGGTTTAGTTTTTTTTGCCAACAAATCTTTATCTACAATAGGCAAAATTTCATTTAAGATTAACTCAGGCAATAAATTTTCTTTTTGAGTAGCATAAGAATACAAATCAATCCAACCTTTTTCAATAAAAGTTACTCCCTTAGAAGTAAATATTTCTGAATTAGTATCAAAATCAACATCTATAATTTGTGTTTTTGCATCAATATACAATGTTGCAAAAAAGTGATCTACAATTAATTTGAAAACTTTCCATTCATCTTTAGAAAGTTTATCTTTAGGCGCTAAACTTACTGGGTGTATTGGTGGGTGATCTTTTGTTGAAACTCCTTTTGATGCTTCAATTTTGTCTTGTGCTAAAATCTTTTTTATAGCATAATCAAAATCTTCACATTTTAAATTTTCTAATATGCCCTTATAACTAATTCCAATATATGTTTGATTATCAGTTCTTGGATAACTTACATATCCTCTCATATACAAATTCTCTGCAATCTCCATTGCCTTCATTGCATCCAAATTTATATTTGTTGCTGCTCTTAAAAAATCTGTTGTGTTAAACGGAACTGGTTTTGAGATTATATTCTCTTTTTTATCAACTCTTACAACTTTTGCTTTATCAGTTATTTTTCCAAAAATAATTTCTGCAGTATTTTTATCTGGAATTCTGCCTTTTTTATAAGTTGCTAAAATTTTGTCAGAATTTTTTTTAACAGTAATTTCTATTTCCCAATATGGCTCGGAAACAAAAGCATCTATCTCCAATTCTTTCTCCACAACTTTTGCTAAAGTTGGACTCTGCACTCGCCCAACACTCAAAAAATTTTTACCAGTCATTTTAGTATTTGTACTCATAAATCGAGTTAATATCGCACCCCAATACAAATCAATTTCTCTTCGAGAATCTGCTGCATCAGCCATTTTATTATTTAAATCAATTAAATTAGTAAACGCTTTTGTTAATTCTTGTTTAGTTATTGCTGAAAAATATGCTCTTTTAATTTCTATATTTGGATTTTTTGACAAAACAATATTTACTGCCTCTCTACCAATAGATTCTCCTTCCCTATCAGCATCTGTTGCAACAACTATCTTTTTAGCAAGTATTTTTGACAAAGTTTGTTGTATTAAAGGTTCTGTATTTTTATAATACAATGGATCATCTTGCAATAATCGTTTTAAATCTATAAACCAATTTTGATATTCTTTTTTAAAATCTACATCTGTTATGTGTCCTTTTAATGGAACCAAAATACATTTTCCCAAATAATTATTTTCAAATTCAAAAAAAACAGATTTTGATTCTCTATTTGCAGAGTATTTTGCATCTGATAATATTTGTGCTATGCTCTGACCTGCTATTGGTTTCTCTGCAATAATTAATGTATCATACAAAATATTCACCTATAATAAATTTGCAAACTTGATTTTGGAATTGCATTCTTCTCAAATAATTTTTTATTCACAATTAAAATTTTAAAATCTGTAACGTCTATTAATTTAGATATTAATTTATCTAAGACATCAAATTGAGATAAATCTTTTAATAAATATGAAAAATATAAATTATAATCACCTATTGTTTTGTAAGCGTTTTTTACAAAATCATTTTCTTGTAACAAGGCAGAATTCTTTTCAATACTAATTTGAGATACTTTCAATAAAATAAAAGCTTCGCCATCTATCCCCAAAACCTTATAATCTAATTCTAAACTTATCTTCTTAATAATGCCTTTAGAAATTAAATTCTCAAATCTTTTTTTAATTGCAACATCTGTAACATTCAATTCACGAGCAATCTCACTAAAACTAGCTCTACCGTTTTCCATCAGTTTTGTTAAAATTTTAAAATCGTATTGATCTAAGACTTGCATATTCATCCCTCATATATTTTCTATAAACAAACCTTATAAATGCTTGCTAACATAAAAATTATCTCTAAAATACCCTAATTTATAATAATATTCTCTCACACCTAACCCAGAGATCACACTTATTTTTTTGTATTTGTTTAATGTAGCTATCTCTTCTGCTTTTGCTAAAAGCATTTTTCCAATACCTTGATGTTGACCCATTATATTAGAAGTTTCATTTACTTTAACTAATTTACCATAAACATGTAATTCTCTTACTAATGCACTATTTTTAATTTCTTTAATAAATGGTTTGTATGGAAATCTTAACCTTATAAACCCCAATATTTGATCTCTATTTTTAGTTTCATAAGAAATAAAAAATTCTTTTCCTTTACTCGCTTTGTATTCTTCTATAAAAATATCATATTCTTTACAATTAGATTTTCTAAAACCCAATTGTCTTGATCTAATTTCTTTTATTTCTATTTTGTTTTTTTCAAAATAACTAAAGATCATTTCTTTTACGTTTGATTTCTTAGGACCATCACTAACTTTAGTAATAGGTATATCTCTTTGGACTCTCATAACTCTATTCCAATAAGGAATTTTAGGATAAAACTCTTTTAAAAATTCAAATAATTTCTCATCATCATATGTTTGAAATTTGTTTTGTTTCCACATATCAAATAAAATTGTGTTTGGTAAAACTAAAGCAGGATATATTTTTAACATATCAGGCATATAATCTTCTTTGGTAAACAATTCTGAAAACATTTTTACATCTTTTTTAGGTGTAGAAAATAACCCCGGCATAATGTGATATAAAACCTTTAACCCAGAATCTTTTAATAATTGTGTTGCTTTAATTACATCCTTAACTTTGTGACCTCGATTTACTTTTAAATAAATCTTATCAGACAATGTTTGCACACCCAATTCAATTCTTGTTGCACCCAAATCTAATAAATTAATGATATCTTTCTCAGAACAAATATCTGGGCGAGTTTCGATAGTTAAACCAACAGGCCTATAATAACTATTTTCAACATTTAATTTCGCATCATTAAATGTTTTTGATTTTTTATCACTTAAAGTATCATAAATATCTTTTACAAATTCTTTTTGATATTTTTTTGGTGTAGAATTAAATGTTCCACCCATAATAATTAATTCTATTTTAGAAACATCATGTCCAATACTTTCTAATTGAGCAATTCTATTTTTAACTTGTTTTTTAGCATCAAAACTATTTGCTATAGCTCTCATTGTTGCTGGTTCAAAACCAGTATAACTTTGAGGTACATTTTCTTCTATTCCGCCAGGACAATAAATACATTTTCCATGAGGACATTTACTTGGTTTAGACATTACAGCCAAAACATTTACCCCTGATAAAACTCGTGCATCTTTAACTGTTAAAAAAGGCAACAATATTTCTTTTTCTTTTTTATTTAAGTTTTCTAAAATTTCAGAATTTAATGGTGTTTGTTTTAAATCATATTTTTTTGCCAAAATCATTTTTGCATTATTTATATCAAATCTATTAGAATCTTTATCTTTAACTTGTAAAACCAACTCTTTAGATAATTTTTTTATTGAGGACATATTTATTCCTCTTAAGCTAACAAAGATAAGATGTAAGATATACTTGAAAATAAATATAGTGCTGGATTAGTTGCAAAATAAGAGTATTTTGGTAAACTTAAAAAATCTTTTACATCTGAATTTACAAAAATTGTTTTTTTAATTAATTGTTTTTCTTCAGATATTTTATAAAAAATTACCAAATCTTGTAAACCTGGTTTGTTTGCATAGAAAAAAGTTTCAAATTCTTTTTTTTGTTTTGGTTCTAAATCAAAATAAATTGGCTTAAAAATTTCATCTGGATAATTTGAATATACTGTTCCAGAAATCTTAATATCTGAATTATTAACAATTAAAACTTTTGCCATTTTATTTTCAAAAATTGTTAAACTATCTTCCATAAAAAACAAAATTTTTAAGTTCTCTTCAGAATTAAAAACTTTTAAATTATATTCTTTAGGCTCAATTTCTCCAGCAAAGTGATAAGTTAAAAACAATTTACTTTCTCCTAATGAAAGATTTGATAATTTGATTATGTAGTATGGGCCTCTAGTTTCTACAGCTGAGCAAGTTAAATTTTCACAATTAACTAAATCTATAAAAAAGTTTTTGCCTTCAAAATTTTTTAAAAACCCTATTTCAAAATTATTATTTGGATAACTATAAATTATATTCCCATCATAAGATCCGGGTATAACCATATCTAATGCGCTAACGCTAAATATAAAAAATATGCTTAAAAACATGCCAAAAATAACTCTGTAAAAATTCATATTTATATTAATACTATACTCTTTATAAATATTTGTTAGGGTATATTATATATAAGGTGTTCGAATGTCTGTTTTAATTTGTAGCTTAAGTAGAGGCAAAGGTAGTTGGGGTCATATTACTAGATTAATAAATGACCACACTTGGGATTCTATAACATTAATTACTAATGAATGGTGTAAACAGAACTTCGCTCCTGCAAAAGAAGTTAATTGGATTTTAATAAATCGAAATATGGGTTTTGATTTAATGGTTAACACTATTTCTAAAGATTTGCCAGAGGCAAAAGACGTTGTATTAAATTTAATTTCTGGCGATGGCAAAGAACACATGGCTTTATTAAAATCAATAAAAACAAAATATCCTGATTTCAAATATGGTATTTTAACCAAAGATGGTTTAAAATATTTCTAATTAATCAATTTAATTTTATAACCTTTTTCGTGATTCTGTTTAACTGCTAATAAATCTATTAAATATTTTGGATTTGCATCTGAATATTTTTTTACTTGATTATTAGAATCTAAAAACTTTGGATCAACATATCTGAATTTTTTTTGTAAATGAAAATCATAATTATTTTCACAAATTTCAAAATTAATTATTTTGAAAATAAGTTTTAAATTGTCTTGAATATATTTTTCTTTTGATAATAACAATTTATCTATAATATATTGATCATCTTTGTGCAAATCTTCTAATAAAATTATTTTTTTATCTATTGCAAATCTTAATACTTTTGCAGTTAGTTCGTAACGAACCATATTATCTACCGAACCCCAATGTTGCCGCTCCATTAAAGAATAATATTTTGCAAATAATTCTGCAGATTTTAAATTACCAAAAATAATGTTATTATTAAAAACAATTAAATTATTATAACAATAAATAGCATCTTCGAAATTAATTGTTTGAAATAATTCTCGCAAAGTATAATCTATTCTGTCTGCACAAATATCTGGCGCATTATTCTCCAATAATGAAAATTTGTTTTTGCCATCTAATACTTCTGATAAATTTAAATTATATTTTCTTAAGATTTTTGGTATTTCTGTATTTAAAAGAAATTCTTCTAAAATAGAATCTTGATAATTTTCATCAATATTTTTAAATAAAAAATCAGCCACGTGAGAAAACGCGGTATGTGATACATCATGTAATAAACCAGCAATTTGTTCTTCTAAACTTGCATTTAATTTTCTCAACAATAAAAATACACCTATAGAATGATCATATCTAGTAAAAGTTTTCATAAAATAATATTTTTCAGGCAAACCATGTTGCCAAATTTTTTTTAATCTTTG
>CAZQQS010000006.1:0-30326 GCA_964595665.1 uncultured archaeon
ATAGATTATGAGTATTTTTCTGCAAAAGCTAAAATGAATTCATTTAATTTTGTTATTCCTTTGGCGTTTTACAATAAATTATCTGAAAGTCAAAGAAATGAATTTATATTAATTTTAAATAATTATTTAATTTTAGATTTAAATTATGATGAAATTAATATTAGACAAAAAAATTTATCTGTAGATTTGGAATTATTCTTTAAAAATAATGGAGAATTATTATTAGAAAAACCTTTTTATCAAGATAGTATTCTTTTTTCTGAAGAGTTTTTAGATGAAAAAACTTTTAAAGAATGGACTCAATTATTTAAAGAAAATAGTGTTGCTAAAGATTTATTTAAAGATAAGTTATTACAAAATGAAGTGGAATTATCTATAAAATTATTTAATGAAGAATTTATACAAAATAAGGATGCGATATTAATTTTTAATTCAAATAAAGATTTAGAAAATGTGTGCATAGATTTACATTCAAAATATAGTTATATATCGACTTTAGCTTGTGATGTTTATTTGACAAAAGATGAAAATATATTTATAAATTGGTTGCCTAAAAAAACAGGTACATATATATTGAAGATTTCCAAAGATGAGAATGTATATTATTCAAAAGAAATTGTGGTTAAAACTAAAAAACCAATTTATGTTAAAGATAATAATAGATCTGAGCTTTTTAATAAATATCCTTGGCCTGATAAAATTGTTGTTGGTTTAAGTCCAAATAAACCCAAAGTAGTTATTGAAAAATATGTTGTTAATACGAATTTATTGCAGAAAGATTTGGATGAAATAGTTGATGCTATTTTGCCTACAAAATATTTAGTTAATGGATCTGTAAAATATTCTGAATCTGAATATATCAAAATTGAATTATTAGATCCAGATTTGGACAATAGTGAGTTTGGTAATAATCCGTATATAATTAGAATAACTTTAGATTATACTGAATATTTTAAATCTAAAAAAGAATTGTTTGTTACTATAGATAAAAATATTCAAATTGATTATGGTGTTTTTTATGGGGGTTTGTCTCCTGAAATTAATTTAATTGTGAATTTGGTAGATTCTGGATTAATTCTATATACTAATAATGAATTAACGGATTTAATAAAAAATTATGCTTTTACAAGAGGTTGGGATTATTTGTTGGTTTCGAAAATCCCAGAAATTAATGTTGATAGCTATGAGCTTAAAGAATTTAACTATAGAGAAGTAATGAATTTGAAATCAAAAAATAATTTAGATTATAATGTTAAACCAGATATGGCATATGTTGGTTTGGAAGTAAGTTATTTAGATAATTTAAAATTAATTTCTGCAGAGATTGGTTTATTAACTGCTTTAACATTATCCGAATATAATTTAAGATTATACGGCATTCCAGCAATTAATAATTTCCCATTAAGAGTAAATATTGAATATTTATCTAATATTCCTTTAGTTAAGTCAGAACTGATAGAGTTAAGGAAAAAAGTTCAAGATTATTATATTAAAAATAAATTCAATTATTTATTAATTGTTGCTGATGATTCTGAAATTCCTATGTTAGATGAATATGGGTTACTGCCTATTAATATCGTTGGAAAGCAACATAATCAAATTTTAGATAATCTATTTTTTGGTAATATGAATGAAGATGTTTTTGTTGAATTAATTGTAGGACGATTACCTAGTTCTAATTATAATTATGTAAAAACTTATTTTAATCAAGATACATTTTATTTTAAACCAAAAGATTTTAGATTTAAAACGTTATATTTTGAGGATAAAGGTAAAAGTAAAGCATTTGAGTTTGCTAATGATTTCAAATTCAGATTTGCATTTACTACGACTTGGCCAAAATATTTTTTAGATTTAGAATCGGAAAACGAAATATCAGAAGTATTAGCAAATTCCGAATATTTGGAAATTAATTCACATGGTTATGATATTGGTTTTTTAACCCCGTATTCTAAAAGTGGTAAAATTGGGGATTTGCAGGATCAAATAATATATAGTAAGGATTTGTTAAATTTAGAGGAATATATTTTAAAAAAACAATTGTCTGATGAATTAAATAAAGCTTATTTAGATTTATTATTCTATACTATAGAAGATTTTCCTAAAATTAACAAGCAGCCTATAATAGTTGGGACATCTTGTTTTTTAGCACAGAGCTTCGGTAAACAAATATTACTTAAAAATGTTAAAAATTTTATTGGTTCTTATGACCCTGCAACACTATATTTTGATTTAAATCCAAATACTTATAATAAAAATAAGATTACTGTTGGGGAATTATTTTTGGATTATGTTAATGCAGTATATTTAAATAGAGAACATTCTGTAGAATTGGTGTTATATGGTGATCCTACGAGTTTGATTTATCCAAATAATATGTTTGAAAATGTAGTTTATGAATTTAAAGACAAAAATTTAATTTTAAAATATCCTGCAAGTAAGTTGGATAATTTATTAACGTCTTTAAGTAAAGAAGAAATAGATTTATTTAGATATAAAGATGTGGAAAAAATTAATTTTAGTTTGGACTATATTCCTTTTTGTCCTTTTATTGATGAAAATAGTATGATTCCTGTAGATGTAATGTCAACTGAGGATGTTTCTTTAATTACTTTGATTAAAACTAATGATAAAAATTATTATTTATTTAATGGTTGTAATGATCGTGATTTAGAGTTCTTTTTGAGTATAACCCCAAATAAACTATTTATTGGATCTAACAAAACATTTTTTACAAATAGTTATAAGGATGATTTAAACTATAATACGCTAAGTAATTTTATAAAATCTAAACCAAAAATATATGTGAGAGCACAAAATTCCAATGCTGAATTTATACCTGTAGATTATGCTAATTACTATGATAATAAAATAGATATTCATTTATCTTATTATGAATGGTTTAAATTAGTAATACAAGGTGCTGAACAAACAGGTTATGAAATTTTATTATCTTAAGTTTAATTATTTCTTTTTTTGAATAATTATTTTTACTAATCTTGGTTTACCTTTAAATAATTTATTTATTTTAAATTTTAAGCCATATCTTATTAATTCTTTATTTGGCAAGAATTCTACTTTGTCTAAAAGAAAATCATGTAAGGTTAAACTATTGTATCTTTCAGGGATTTTGTTTTCCAAATGATAGTTTAATTTTCCCATTTTAGTATTAATATGTGCAATTAAAATATTTTTATTTATAATTTTGGGTTCTAAAGAAGTTATATCGTTTTCATCGTAGATTTCACCAAACACATCTTCCAATAAATCTTCTAATGTTACTATTCCTAAAAATGTATTTTTATCGTTTTTTATTCCAACAATATGAATTCCATTGTCTTGCATAATTTCTAATAAATGATCTAACTTTGTTTTTTCTTTTATAAATAATAAATCTCTTTTAATATCTTTTAATTTTGCAGCTTTATTCTCAACATTTTTTAATATGTCTTGAACATGTACAAAACCTAAGATTTCTTTTGTATAATCATCATATAATGGAATTCTAGAAAAACCATTTTTATTTATATCATCTAATACTTCTGAAATTGTAGATTCATTTGGAAGCATAAATAGATTCTCTTTTTTAGTCATAATTTCTGTTACTAATGTATCATCTAAATCTATAATATTTTCAATTATTTCTCGCTCATTTCTATCAATAACTCTTTTTTCTGAGCCTAATCGTAATATAGAGATTATTTCTTCTTCAGTTAAATTATGATTTTTTCTTTGTTTTTTTAATATTTTTAAAAATAAATTTGTTAAAAATTCAAATATTTTAACAATAGGATATAATATTTTTTCTAAAATGTACAATGGATAGGCGTACCACAAAATTAGACTTTCATAATAACTAGTTGCGAAAGTTTTTGGTAATATTTCTCCAAAAACCAATATTATAAAAGTCATTATTCCTACTGCAATTCCTGCACCAATGTTTCCAAATAAATCTATAGAAATGGCTGTTGCAATTGCACTCGCACTAATATTAACTATATTATTACCAATTAAAATACAAATCAAATATTTTTCACTTTGTTTTTTCATATCTCGCAATAATTCTGCACCATTATATTTTTTTTTAATATATGTATTAATTTTATGTTCTGTAATTAGCATTAAAGAAGTTTCAGCGGATGAAAAAAATCCTGAAAGTAATATGAGTATTAACAACCCAAAAATGGTAAACATATTTTAATCAGATATAATTATATCAAAAAGCTTTATAAATACTTATTTTATATTTGATTATGGCAGATATTAATGCATTATTAGCTAATCCAAACATATTGGAATTTATAGTATCATTAAAACCCTTATTATTATTTATTGCTGGAATTGTGATTTATTCTATATTTGTATTTAAATTTTATAGGTTTGTTGCGAGAAAGAATATTTTTAATTTAAATTTGGGGCAATATAATAATCAAGAACCAGGTTTTCTTAAAATTTTATTTGCAAGTTTATTATATGTTTTAGAATATGTATTATTATTTCCTTTATTTGTGTTTTTTTGGTTTTTGGTTTTTGTAGTATTATTGACTATATTATCTAAAACTTTGGATGTTGGGACTATCTTATTATTGGCAATGGCATTATTAGCATCTATAAGAATTACAGCTTATTTTTCAGAAGATTTATCAAAAGATTTGGCAAAATTAATCCCTTTTGTTTTATTAGGTAATTTTTTAATTGAGATTTCATTTTTCTCTTTTGATGCATCTTTAACATTATTAAAAAGTATTCCTGATTATTGGCAAACAATTTTATTCTATTTTGTATTTGTAATAATAATGGAATTTATTTTGAGAATGATTTATTTTACTACGTTAATTTTTAATCCTAAGAAAGTAAATGAAAATGTTAAAGAATAATTATTTTAAATAATATTCAATTATTTTTATCTTTTTAATTTTAATATGGATTATTAATAATATTGCACCTAAAAAAGATCCTAAAATATTCATAATTATATCCCATATTGAATCTAAACCTTCTTGAAGTAAATTTGTTCCTAAAAGGATATCAAAACTAGCTTCTACTAATTCCCAAAAAGATTCTATAAATAATACGAAAAATATGCCATATATTATTACTAAGAATAAATTATCTTTTATTTTAGAAAACTTTTTGCAAATATATATTCTCGAAACTCCTAAAATAAAGAATATAATTCCAGTTAGGAAATGAATCATCTTGTCCAAACCTAAATTTAAATAATATAATTGAAATACTTCCCCTAGGAATATTCCAAATAAAATTAAGAAATAATAAATTAAAACATATTTGTAATGGATATTTATTCTTAATTTATAGATTATGTTTGGTAAAAATATTAATGGCAAGCCACATAAATTAACTATAAATGAAAATAGGTTTTGGGTAACTATTGAAAAAACGAATCCTATAACAAATAACGTTAAAAAAAATGCTTTAAACAAATTATCTTGTTTTTTTGAGAATTTATCCATTAAAATATAGTTATTAGTAAAGTATATATAAGTTAGTTTTATAAAAAGAATAATGTAATATCATTTATGGCTAATTTATGTAATGGTTGTGATTTATGCTGTAGAAAGTATAAAATCTATTTATTTCCTAATGAAGCAAAAACTATTGCTAGAAAGCTAAAGATTAATTACAAAGACTTTGTTGAAAAGTATTTGGATTATTATATTGAACTATTTCCATATGTGGAGTCAAATTCTGATTATTTTGTAATAGAATATAATAATAAGAAATATTTGGCATTTATAACTCTGGCTTTAAAACAAAAAGATGGTTGTGTATTTTTAAAGAATAAAGCTTGTTTGATATATGATAAACGACCTTTAATTTGCAGATTGTTTCCAGATTTTAAGTTTTATAATGAAGAATTTGATTTCTGTAAGTTAGATAAAATTGAAAGAAAAATTGAGAATCCAAGGCAATTTTACCCAGTTTTAGCAAATTATCAGAAAGAACTTAAACATAATTACCTTGAAGATGTTTGGAAATATTTGCCAAAATTAAATGAAAAGAATATTTATTTTGTTTTGGATGGCAAACAAATTTTAAATAATAATTTTTTAGAGGATTTGAAAGCTATTTTATAAATACTTTAGAATATATTTATATATTGATAATTATGAATTCAGAAGAAATTGATAATTTGGTTTTAGAAAGAGAAAAACTAAGGCAAAGGCATTTAAGTGCATTAAGACGAAAACCAAAATAAGTTATAATTAATTTAGGTGATGTTATGAATTATACTATAAAAGAAATTATTGATAAAAAAGAAAATTTAGATAAAGAAGTAATATTAAATGGTTGGGTAAATAATTTACGTTTATTAGGAAAAATTGGATTTATAGAATTAAGAGATTTATCTCATAAAATTCAAGTTGTTTTAACTAGTCCTGAATTAAATGAACAAGCAAAAAAATTAACTATCGAATCTTGTATTACTTGTAAAGGTATTTTGAAACATAAGAAAGATGATTCTACAAAGTATGAATTACAATTAAAAGAATTAATTATAAATTCTATTGCAACTAATTTACCATTTACAAATGCAAATATAGAAGAATTAAAACCAACAGAAGAAACAACTCAAAAATATAGATATTTATATTTAAGAACTGAAAATGCACAAAAAAATATTATTTTAAGATCTAAAGTAACAAGAATAATTAGAGATTATTTATATAGTTTAGATTTTAATGAAATTGAAACTCCTATATTAGGAAAAAGTACCCCGGAAGGCGCAAGAGATTATTTAGTTCCTTCACGAGTAAATAATGGTAAATTTTTTGCTTTGCCACAAAGTCCTCAATTATATAAACAAATTTTAATGGTTTCTGGATTTAATAGATATTTTCAAATTGCAAAATGTTTTAGAGATGAAGATTTAAGAGCAGATAGACAACCAGAATTTACTCAATTAGATATGGAAATGTCTTTTGTTAAAGAAGAAGATTTAATGCAAATAATTGAAGGAATATTAAGTAAAATTTGGAAAGATATTAAAGGAATAGATTTACAGATACCATTTACAAAAATGACTTATGATTATGCATTAAAGAAATATGGTTCTGATAAACCAGATCTAAGATATGGTTTAGAGTTCTCAGAAGACAAAGAAAAAGTATTTTTTAATGTTGAGAAAAATAATTCTATTTTAGAATATTTGGATAATCAAAAAGAAGTAAAGTTTTCTGAAAAAGGTAATGAATTAATTGTTTATATTGATTTACCTAAAAAGTTTGAATATTCTAAGTATACAAAATTAGGTAATGTTAGAATAGATTTAGCTAAGATTTTAGGTTTAAATAAAGGTGAAGATAAATTTTTGTGGGTTTATGATTTCCCTATGTTTGATTATAGTGAAACAGAAAATAGATTTATGTCTATGCATCATCCTTTTACTCAACCAAGAGATATTAATATGCCTTTAGAGGCAATGACTAGTAAAGCATATGATGTTGTTTTAAATGGCACAGAGCTTGGAGGAGGAAGTATAAGAATACATGACTCTGAGATGCAAAAAAAGATATTTGATTTATTAGGTTTAAGCAAAGAAGAAGTTAAAATTAATTTTGGATTCTTCTTAGAAGCTTTTAGTTCTGGAGTGCCGCCTCACGGAGGAATCGCTTTGGGCTTAGATAGATTAATAATGTTAATTTTGGGTGCTGAATCTATAAGAGATGTAATTGCATTCCCTAAAAATAAAGCTGCTGAAGGTTTAATGGAAAGTTCTCCTTCTGAAGTTCCAAAATCCAAATATGAGGAATTAGGTATAATACTTAAAAAATAATTTTAATTTATTGCAAATATTTATATATTATAATTAGTATATATACTATGATTAGTAGCTATAAGTATTTGCAATTTATTTTATTTTCTATATTGTGTGTTGGAATTGGATTTAATTTTATTTATTCTGATTCAATAACTAGTTGTATTTCAGATTTGGACTCAACATATTGGGATAAAACGCTATACTTACAAAATGATATTAATAATTGGGATGCATATTGTTTTAATTTACAAGATAATTTTGAAGGGCATTTTTTGATTATAGATTTAAATGGGCATAATGTAATTTCTGGAGAAAATAGTTCCAATTTTTTATATGTAGATAAAAATATAGATTATGTTTCTATAACAAATGGTGATGTAATTTTAGAAGATTCCAGTTCTGAATTTGTTGTCTTAAATGATAATGGGGCAGTAGTAAATAATTTAAATTTCTTAGATTTAAATGTTATTAATGAAGATTATGCTTTTTTAAGAATAAATAGTTTTAATTCTTCAGATCTTGATTTAAATTTTTCAGATTCAAATTTTACTTCTACAAAAGAACTTATTTTGATTGTGGATAGTAATATTTCTAATTTAAATATTGTAAATTTAGATTTAAATTTGTATAAACCTTCAATAGGTGCCGTTGTAGATTTTATATATTTTAATACTTCTAATATTGGAAATTTAAATATTTTGGATAGTTTTTTTGATATTTCACAATCTGGATTTATTTATTATTCAAACACTGATTTAAACTCTATTTCAGTATTAAATACAAACATAATTCATAATAATAATTATTTTATATTATTGAATTCAGGTTTAAATGAATATTTGGATATTAATTTTTTTAATACTAATTTTGTTTTTGAAGATATTTGTGATTTAGTTGTGTTAAAGTATCCCATAAATTTGACTATTAGTAATTTTTATGGAAATCATGATGCCATAACTATTTATAATGCTTATTTATATTTGCATCAAGACAGATCTATAGAATTTACATTAGATGATTCAAATATTTTGGTAAATACTTATTTAAATTTATCTGGAAATAATCAAAAAGATTACAATATAGTTTTAAATGACGTTAATTTGTTTTTGAGTGATAAGTTATTTAGTTATGGGAATCAAGTATTACTTAATTCTTTAAATATTTATAATTTAAATTATGATTCTATTGAAAATAAGACTATATTTCCTTATTTTTATGATTTAAATATTTTCACAATAAACAATAGTGATATTAATTTATTAAACTTAACAACAAATCTTATTTATTCTTTTGGAGATATAAATTCAATTTTTTTTAAAGATAGTAATTTGTATTTAGATAATTCTAATTTAATAAATTTTCCTAATCCAATAAGTTTGAGTTTAACGTTTGATAATGTATTTGCAAATAAATTGAATTTTTCAGAATCGGTTTTTAATCTAAATTATTTAGATTCTAACCAGGCTTTTTTTACAATTAAAAATGATTCCGATATAAATGAGATTAATTTTTTGAATGTTGATTTTAATTTTAAAAGTATTTTAGATAATATGTTCTATTTCGAGAACTTAAGCGATAGTTATTTAGATTTAAATTTTTATAACTCAAGTATAGATATTTATGATGTAAACAATCTATTTTATTTTTTAAATACAAATTTATCTCATGTTGGGATTATAGATTTTAATGTAATTAATAATTCAAATCCTAAAAACATAATTTATTTGGAAGATTCAAATATATTTAATTTTACTTTGCAAGATTCTGTTTTGTTTGTAGATTCTGTTTTAAGTGTGGATGAAAACTCTAATTTAGATGCTTTAGTATATAATAATATTTTTTATGATTATAATTTAGATAATCCATTTGTGTTTAATTATGGTAATTTAAATATAGATTTTAATACAGCTTTACAAGAGGATAATACAAAAAGAGAATTAATAATTTCTGATGATTATAATAATATTGGTGGAAATTTATGGTTAGATTCTAATGCAAATTATTCTTGTGTTTATGATTATGATGAAGATGGTATTTGTGATTCTAATATGCAAATTTTGTTTTCTGATTTAAGTTATGGTTATGATTATTATCCTTTAATAGAAGATAGTTTTGATTTAAATGTTTATGATATTTCTTTGAGTTCTACAAGAGCTGGAGCAATAACTGTAACTTGTAGTTTTGGTAATTTAGGAAAATTGGCTACAGAAGATTATAATGTTTTATTTTATGTTAATAATGTTTTACAGAATACGAATAATTTAACAAATTTGTTTTTGCCTCAAGATGTAAATTCAACAACTTTCTCTTGGAGTCCAAGTACTGGAACATACAGTTTAAAATGTAGTATTGATTCAGATTTATCAGATATTAATGAAAGTAATAATACTTATACAAAAAGTTTTACTATTACTTCTGGTACAGTTGGTCCAGGTGAAACAAAAACTTATGATTTAAGTTCTAACTTTAGTTTATCTAATACAAATTTATCAAAGAATTCAAACATTATTTTATCACCAAGTATCTCTAAATCTGGGACTGCAACATTTGGTAGTGCAGAATATAAAATTTATTTTTATAATGATTCAAATACAAAAGTAGAATTATTTGAATATGATTTTTCAGATAGTGGTCTACCTTTAACAAATACTCATACTTTAACTTTAGATAATTTATTATCTTATGGTGAAATCTTAGATTTAGTTAATGCTCAAGGTAAAATTAATTTATATTTAGAAGTTAGCTCTTCAGATGATACTAAAGCAACAAATAATATTTCTCAGAAATTAATTACTATAGACTATTTAGAAGTTAATTTATCAGACATTTATTTAAATGGCGAGATTTTGTCTTCTGATTTAAATTTGAATTTAGAAGACGATTATAATTTTACATTTGGGTTGGATTATTTAGTAATCAACTCTAATAAAAATGTAACGTTGAATTTTAGAACTAATAAAAGATTAGCTTATACTAAAACAAAATCTATTTCTGGAGTTGTTTTAGAAGAAACTTTTTCAGATTCAATTACATTAAATTTATTAGATTTTGTTAATGAAGCTAAAGCTAAAGAATTGATTTTGAATTTATTTAATTTTGATTTAACTAATGAAATTCATAGACAAAGATATATGGACATATTAGATGATTTAGGAATAATTTATGATGGGGACTCTTTTGCCGATGAAGAATATTATTTGGAAGTTAATATTTTGGGACAAGATTATTCAAATAGTTCAAATAATAAATTAAATATAGGTTTTTATTCGAGTTTTGTTTATGATTCTGAAGATTTAGAATTGGTGGATAAAAATAAACCAGTTTCTTCTGTAAATACTGATTCTAAAGAATCTAATGTGCAAGAAAAAATAAATTATTATTTAAAATATAAGTCTGTTATTGGAATAGATGAAAATCAAATTATATTTTTATATGATGATAAAAATAATTTTGTTTCTAATACAGATGTTATTATAAAATTTAATGATGATTTGTTTTTCTTTAAAACAGATTCTTTAGGTAATTTATATTATAATCCAGAAAATGTTGGAACATATTTTATAGATGTAAAAAAATTAGGTCTAAAAGGTAGTTTTGAAGTATTAGATGATTATGTAAGTTCTGATAGCGATTATATTATTTTTGAGAATTCTGTTCTTTTTGGGGAATCCCAAAAAACTAGTATTTTAGTTTATTTTATAATTATATTTGGTATTGTTGTTTTATCTATTATTGGAGCATACTTTTTTTATCCTCGAAAGCCAAAAACAGAGGGTCATGATTTTATATTAACTGATAACTATTTAAAATCAGAATTCTTTGAAAAATCACAATTGGAAAAAGATATTATGTTGGCTAAACGGGGAGAAAGAATATTGGAAAAGAAAATCATTAAGAAAGAGTTAGAATTGGCTAAAAAAGAAGAATCTCTTTTAGAACAAAAAATTTCTAATAATAAAAGATATAGATTTAGAGCAAAAATAATTAAAATTAATAAAGAAGATAAAATCTTAGAAAACAAGTTAAAGCAGAAAACAGGCTACGATTTATAAGTAAAAGATAACTTTATAAATAATAAAGTAATTCATTATAACATATACTTTAATTAAAGTATATCGGGCGTTTTTATGGATTATAAATATTTGTTTTTGATTATATTTGGGTTTTTGTTTTTAAATTTAGTTTCGGCAATAAATATTACAAGTTGTCAAGGTATAGATTCTAGTTATTTAAACGAAAGTTTAGTTTTACAAAATGATTTGAATGAAAGTGTTCTTGCAGATTATAATGCCTGTTTTTATTTAGAAGATGATTTTTCTGGTGCTAATTTAACAATAGATTGTAATTTTCATACAATTTCTATAACTGCAAATAATGTTAGTTTAGATGCTGAAATATCTGATATTTTTGCAAATTATTGGGAAGAAGAAACAGAAATGGATCCTATAATACATGCATTTTCTTTAGATAGTTTAACTTTTAAAAATTGTAATTTTGATTTAGAAGCTTATGTGTATTATGATTCTGAAGATGATGCTAATTATGAATATGGTGTAAGTGTTTTAGAATTATCTGGTGCTGATGGTAATGTTTATGTTAATGAAATAAATATAATAGATTCAAATATGTATGTTGAAGGTCAAGGAATTTCTTTTGAAGATTTTATTTTAGATTCTTTAGATATGAATTTTTATGGTTCTTATTTTGAACCTGTAGAAGTAGACTCGGAATACGAATTAGATTATGAACCTAATTTTATAGATTTGGAAAATGTTTTTTTAGGAACATTAACTATTAATGATTTAACAGATGGTAATTTTGATTATATTAATTCTTTTGTAAAAGTTACAAATAAATTAGAAAGGTATGACTATGATTCTTGTAATATTCAAATAGATTCACAAACAGATTTAAATTTATTAATATTACAAAATGTTTCTTTAGATTTTTTAAATGTTTTTGATATGGAATATTATGCAGATGTATATGGTATTTGTGATCCTATAACTTATGATGATTTTTCAGTATTAAGAGATTCTAATTTTCAAATTATTTTTGATAATGTAGATATAAATACTATTGGGTTTAAATATTTAAATTTAAATATAACTGAATATGAGAATTTGTCTCCAATATCTTTAGAACCTTTAGTTTTAAATCCAGGTAATGCATTTTTAAAACTAACTAATAATTCAGATATTAACAATATTTTCTTTGAAGCATCAAATGTAAATTTGAATGCGGGATCATTAGTTTTACTTCAAGATAATAATGATTTAGATTTGATTATGGATTTAAATGATTTAAATATATTTGATATCTTAGTAGGGGATACTGGAAATGCAAATATAATTACAAGCTTATATTCAAATTATAATGATGTAACTATTAATAATTTGAATTCTGAAGGTACAAAATTAACAATTTTACAAAA
The DNA here is from genome assembly GCA_964595665.1 of uncultured archaeon. GTDB lineage: Archaea > Iainarchaeota > Iainarchaeia > Iainarchaeales > 0-14-0-20-30-16 > 0-14-0-20-30-16. Next base: position 13,218 of record CAZQQS010000006.1, read on the forward strand.
TATTGATTCTAACTTTAATTATTTTAATGTTTTTGATTCTTATTTTGATACTAAAGCTGCATTATTCTTTTTTGTAGAATATTATGATGATTTTTTAGATATTAACTTTTATAATTCTCAAATAATAATTATAAATAATAATCCAATAAGTTTTTATGATGCTGAGGGTCTTTTTAGCAATAGTATTGATTATTTAGAAATATCTAATTTAGATTTAAATACTGATGAAAATATATTTTCTTTGAATAATACTACTATTGGAGAATTAATATTAACTGATTCAAATATTTATTTTAATAATTCTTATGCTTCTTTTGGGGATATTGATTCTGATTCAAATATTCAATCAGGATCCATATACAATAATATATTTTCAGCTAATTTTGAATATGTTGCTTATGCCGATGCAAATAATTTGTTTAATGTGGATTTTAACACTGTTTTAACGGAAGATCAAACAAAAAGATCTGCAATCTTAGATGATGATGCTAATTATATTGGTGGTAATTTATATTTGGATGAAAATGGAAATAATGCATTATTTGAAGATTGTACTGAATATTTATATCCGGGAATATTTGATTGTTCTTTAGATTTGGGTATGTCTACAGGCGAATCAATTTTTGATTATTATCCTTTGGTAGAATATTCTTTAAATTATTTGCCAGATATATCTGTTTATGGTTATGATTATTTGTCTGATTTTTTCTTTAATAATGGAAATTTAGATTTTAATGTTTTTTACACAAATTTAGGAAATAGTTCTACAGATATAAATATTTGGGTATATGTTGTGAAATCTTTAGAGGATTTAAATTTGCAGAAAAACAGCCCACATTTAAAATTAACGTCTTTAGTTACAGTTTTGCCAGATAATAATTATAATTCTTTTTTTAGATATTCGGTTCCAGCAGATGTTGTTTGTATGGGTGAAAATTGTGGTGGACCTGGAGCAGGATTATATAGTATATATATTTTAAGCCTATTAAATAATGAACTATGTACTTTAGATATAGATTCTAATTGTGAAAATAATTATTTGTTTGAAGAAAATATATTTGCATTTTATGATGATGGAAATTATTTGTTAGAAATTTATGATATTGATGTAAATCAAAATGTTGAAGGAAATATAAGAGTAGATTGTAATATTATAAATATTGGAGATATTAATTCTAATTTAGATTATAATGTTTTTTTGGGTTATGGAGATTATAATTATGTGTCTCACGAATATGAATTTGAATTCACTCAAGATAATATTTCAGAAAGCATTTCTGCTTTTGGTTCAAAAATTGTTTCATTTAACGTTGATGTAAATGCAGAAGATTATAATTTTAGATGTGAAGTTGCTGATTTGGGATACTCTGATGGCCAATACATTAAAGAATTTACTTTTAATTCTATTGATTCTAATTCTGCTATAGATTTGGTTGCAGAATCTGTAGATTTAAATAGTTATAATGTTAATTTAGGCGAATATATAGATTTAAATTTTGTGTATTCTAATTTAGGGCCAGATAATGCTACTGATTTTAATTTAATTTGTGGTGTTTATAGCAATGATGTATTTTTGGATAATCTGTTTAATGAAAACATTTCAGAAAGTTTTTTTGGTACAGATTATTATGTTGTTTCTTTAGTTGGAGATATGGCTGGAAGTTATGATTTTAATTGTTATTTAATTTCAAATGTAGAAGCAGATTCAAATATGTTAAATAATTTTTTTACGAGTGATACTTTAACTGTTAGTGAAGGAATAGATTCAAATTATATTGATGTTTCTATAATTAATGTTGATGTAAATGATGATTATATTGAAATTGGGGATTCTATAAATGTTACTTGTGATTTTAATAATCTAAGTACTTTAGATACTAATTATGATTTAAATGCAGAAATATTTGTTGTTGATAGTTGGAGTTTAATCGAAAACCATTCAGGAACATTATTAGAAAATACATCCAGTTCTTGGAGTTTTAGTGCAACAACAGATTCTTTAAGTGCTGGAGATTATAATTTAAGATGTATTATTGATGCTAATGAAGATATTAATTTAAATAATAATTCAGAAATATTGACTATTAGTGTTTATGATGTTCCTGGAGAAAATACTTTTGTAGATTTAAATGCATCTTTATCTAGTTCTTCATATGTAACTAAAGGTAATGTTATTGAAATGAATTTAACAATTGCAAATGATGGTAATAAAGCAACAGATTCTAATTATATTATTTATTTTTATACTGATAATGAATTGGAAGAATCTTGTACAATTAATAGGAATAATGTTTTAGCTCCAAATGATGGTGCAGTATTTGGTTGTGAAATTGATTCTAGTGATATTTCTATTGGGGCACATACTTTAAAAGGAGTAGTAAATTATCAAGGAGTAGATAATAATTCAGATAATAATTCGTCAGAAACTTTAATTACTGTTCAATATGTTGATTTAAATGTTTCAAATATGCAAATCTCAGATGATAATGTTATATCGGGGGAAACCTTTGACATGAATTTTGTTTTAACAAATTCAGGAGATGCTAATACTGATCAAAATTATATTGTGCAATTCTACTTAGATTCAAATGAAATTGAATTTTGTTATCAAAATATTAATTCTGTTTTACCAAATGGTAATAATATAGTTTATACTTGTGATAATGTAGATACAACAGGATTAACTTTAGGAGATCATAATTTGATAGGTTTAGTAACTTATTTAGGATACGATGTTAATTCAGAAAATAATTCTAATTTATTAAATATATTAATTACAGAAGCACCGATAACATATGTTGATTTGAATGCTTATTCTTTAGATTCAAATGTTAGTAGTTTATTATATGGCGAATCTTTAGATATTAATTTTGGATATCAAAATGTTGGAAATGCAGATGCTAATGCAGATTATAATATTGTTTATTATATTGATTCTGTAGAAAAAGCTAATTATTTAATTTCAGATAATTTGTTATTTAATACTATTGATTATAATTCTTATGTTTGGGCATCTAATATTTTAGGCGATGTAAATGTTTATGTTTGTATAACTTATTCAGAAACAGAATATTTGGAATTGAATAATTGTGTACAAGAAACATATCATGTTTATTATAGAGATATTTCTGTTATAAATGCAGAAGTAATTTCAGATGTGATTTATGGTCAAGATTTAAATATTTCAGTAGATTTAAATAATTTGGGAGATTTTAACTCAAATGATGTAAATGTTTATGTTTATGTTTTAGATTCTCAAAATTCAGATAATAATTTAATAAATCCTGTAAGTATATTAGATTTTGATGCAAATGATAGTTGGAATATAACTTCTAGTTTTAGTAATTTTAATTTAACACTAAATGATTTAAATATTTTAGTTGAAGTAATAACTACTGAAACAGATTATAATACTGAGAATCATTCGTCAATTTTATTTGGAAATGTTGCACAAATTTATTATAAAGATTTAAATGTTTATAGTGTAGAATTTGAAGATATTACTCCTGTTTATGGATCTAATGTGAATTTAGATTTGAATATTGAAAATAATGGTAATTTTGATGCAAATGATGTAACTGTTTTAGTTTATTTTATTGAGAATTCTAATACTGATAATAATTTTTTATATTCTACAATTGAAGACTTTGCTTTTGGAGAAACTACTACTTTAACTATTACTTGGGAAGATATAAATATTTTAGATGTAATAGATATTTACGTAGAATTGGAAGTATTAAATGATTATAATGAATTAGATAATAATAGATTATTTTCTACAGCTGCAACTGTTGGCTATGTTGATTTAAACTCATATATTGAAGTTCCAGATGTGAATGCTGGTTATACAATAGATATCAATTGTATAGTAACTAATTTAGGTAATTTACCAGCCGATAGTTATACTATTTCATATTATCTAAATGGTATTTTACAAGACTCAAATACATTAACAAATTTGTTAGCAACTGAAAGTTATGCTCAAACATTTTCTTTTAGTTCTAATGTAAAAGTTGATGACCAAAATCTTGGATGTGTTGTTTCTTTTGATAGTGATTTTAATAATTTAAATGATTCTTATTTTATAGATAGAAATATAGGTGCAGATAGTGATGTTGATTTAAGTATAGAAGCAATAACATTTACGGGTGCATTAAATACTTTGACAGAAAAAATAATAGATTGTAATATTGGTAATGTGGGCTCAGAAAATGCTGAGTTAGATTATAATGTTTTGTTTTATGTCAATAATGTTTTAACTGATTTTAATTTAATTTCAGAAGATTTAAACATTAATAATTATAATTTAATAAGTTTTTCATGGACTCCTAAAGTTAATGGCACATATACTTTCAAGTGTTTGGTAGATTATAATGTTAATAATTATTTAGGATTCGATCAAAATTTAGATAATGATTATTTGACTACTAATGCAACAATTAATTATGTTGCACCAACAAATAATTCTTCATCAAGCGGAGGTAGTAATATTTCTGGAACTCCCAAAATAAATGCTGGTAATTCTATTACGTTTATTTATAATCCTTTGAATACTTATAGTAATATTTATTTAGATAGTGTTGATTTAGAATTGTATTCTGAGTTTTTAATTAGACCTAATTTGAAATTAAACATTTTTCCAAATATTCCTAATTTATATTTAATTTCTAATCCAGATATTAAAGTATTAAAATATTTTGAATTTGTATATTCTGGCGAGCAAGATAATTTAAAAAATGTTAAAGTTAATTTTAGTATAAGAAAATCAGAACTAATTGATCCCACAAAAATTAAATTGGCAAGATACCATAATTCTCAATGGGTATATTATGATGTTGTTTTTGAGGATATGGGATATTATTACAAATTTACAGCAAACATTCCTGGGTTTTCATATTTTGCAATTGTAGATTATAATGTTGTAGACGAGGAAATAGAGGTTGTAGTACCTAAAGATGAAAATGTATTTGAGTTGCCTGTAGTTGATGAGAATAAAGTTATTGTTGAAAATATAAGTATAAAAAAATCTTTCAAACCAACTTATAACCAATTTATAATTGGTTTGGGAATTATAGCGATATTAATTTTATTAGTTTTGCTTCTAGTTAATCTACATAAAAAACGAAAAGGTAACAATTATGCTTATAATTTTAAATTAGCTCAAACTGAAAATAAGATTTTGGAAAAGAAGTTAAAAGAAAAAACAGGTTACGATTTATAAGTTTATTTGGATTGCCAAGTAATAATATCTCCAAGTTTAAATTTAGAATAATGTTTTGTGGGTAATTCAATTAAATAAGTGCAAGGTTTTTTAGGGCTATAATGCAAACAAAATGGCTTTAAGATTGCTTTATCCACTACTTTTTTATCGTTGTCTAAGAATATTGCACATATTGGGGTAAACACAAATAACATGTGTATTGAATTTCTTAATTTAGCTTGTTTCTCCAAATAAAATATTAAGGCATAATTAAATTTTGTTTTGAACATTAGTCCTAAGGCCTTTGAAAAGAAAGATTTTGCGAGTTTGGTTTTTATAGTTAGGCAATTTTTGTCGTTTATATATAACATAAAGCATAAAATAATAGAAAACAATATAAATATACTCGTGATTATTTATGGGTGTTTAAAGGTAATTGTAATATAGTATATTTAAATGCTTTTATACAAATATATATTTGGTGAGTGATATTATGGGATTATCTGACTTATACTACAAGTTAGAAGAAAAATATTATGCTAGCTTAGATTGGTTTGATTCGAAAGGATTACACTTTTTTTATAATTTTGATGCTTGGTTACAAAGTAAGAATATACCTTCTTTTCCAATAATGACTTTGTTATTGTTGATTTTTATTGCTGTTGTTGTTTTGGTAATATTATATTTCTTAGGTGTTTTAGGTACATCTATGACTGTTAATTTACAATTAGTTAACTCTAAAGACAACTACACTATGGCAAACATATCATTTATGGTAAATGATAGTGTTAAAAGTGAATCTTATGTTACTGATAGTTCTGGTGAAGCTAAAGTAAAAGTTCGTAAAAATATCCCATTTTACGTAACAATTAACTCATCTGAATATATTTTAGAAAATTCTGAATTTACTGCTTATGAAAGTAATGAATTAATTAAAGTTTACTTAAAGAGCTCATCAGCTTTATTAAGTTCTAAAGTTTTAAAGATCTTTGAGAATTTTGATTCTGGAATTTTGTTTTCTGAAGCAATAAGCGTAAATTTAACTTGTACTGGTAATTCAAACTATAACGAAACTATAGAAATATTGTCTGGTGTTAGAGATTTAAGCGATTTGCCAGAAGATTGTGGTAATTTAGAAGTAAGTGTAGATGAATACAATTATTCTAAAAGTTATAACTTAGCTAATCATGAATTTGAAGTTGCAGTAGATATTGCAGTTCCTAAAGGAACTATTATAATTAATGTATTAAATAACAGTTTAGAGCCAATTTCTAATGTTCAAGTTACTGCTTATTCTAATAATGTTCGTTATGCAGAAAGTTTAACTTCTGAAAGTGGAGTTGTTCAATTTGAATTAGATGCTGTAAGAGATTATACATTTACTTTGAATCATTTGGGTCAAGATTATTCTACTTTAGTTACTTCTAATATGGAATCTGAATGTAATGGAAAAGTTTTAAAAAACGAAACTAAAACTTGTTCTTTAACTATGTTGGCAACAAATATTGGAAAAATTAACTTAGAAATATATGATGTTTCTGGTAAACCAATAACTAATGCTACAATTAAAGTATTGAAAAACAATGTAGAACATTATAATTATAACTTAACGGCTGGAGATGCTGGAAAATTCATTTTTGGTGTGCCAGAATTAAGTCCATATAGAATAGTTATTGATTCTTTTGCATATATGATTTTTGATAAAGAAATTATGCCTTCTAATACTCCTACAAAAATTAATTTGGAGCCTGTATTAGATTCTCCTGTATTAAATGTTTTAGTTTTAGCTAATGGAGATCCAGTAGCAAAAGCAAATGTTCAATTGTATAAAGAGAATAATTTGATTTTAACTAAAGTAACTGGTGCCGATGGTATTGCTTATTTTGATAGATTAGAAAAAGATGTGCCTTATAGTGTTAAGGTATTAAAAAGTGATTACTCTCAAAGTTCTGAACCTTTGATTTTAAATCCAAGAATAGAAAATACAATTACTGTTAATATGGTTGTTGGAAAAGGTAATGTAAATGTTTATGGTTATAATAAACAAGGTGTTGCTTTAGATGGTTTAACTGCTGAAATTTATGATGTTTATACTAATAGAAAATTAGGTGAAGCACAATTAAAAGAAGGTTTGGCAACAATTTATGGTGTAAGTGCTGATAAAACAGTTTATGCTAAATTAGTTTCTGATTCAGGAGTAGGTTATTCTTTAGTTTCAGATATTAAAGCAAATTTCAATTCTGATTTAATAGTATATTTTAGTGATTATTCTAATAATTTTACAATGGAAAATATTGGTATATTTAATTTAGATGGTTCATCAGTTTATACTGTGCCTTACCAAGTTGTAGAAAATAATGAATATTATGGTTTATTTTTATTAAATGTTCCAAAAGGTGCATTTAATGAATCTGAAATTTTATTTGTTGGTGGAATAGATTTAGAAAATGCAAATATTTTAATTAAAGATGCAAAAATGTTGAATGCGAAATTAGAAAAAGGTTTGACTTATACTTCACCTTTAGGTTTTGCAGAAGATATGTTGAATAAAACTCAAGACGATGGTATTTGGGCTCAATTAAAAGCATCTAATTTAAACCCTGGAACTTATATCGTAAAAGTAAATTTTATTATTGACTCAGATCCTAAATCTCAATTATTTAATTTAGGTTATAGAGCTAGTTTGAAATCTGGTGGAACATACTTAAGATATCCTATAGATAATGTTTTGGGCCAAAATGAAAGTGCATCTAATAAATTAGGATTTTATTCTGAATTAGCTAAAAATGTAAACTTTAGAATTGGAAGTTTAAATTGTGTAAATTCTGGTTGTATAGAAATGACTGCTCAAGATGCACAAGGAAATAGAACTAAAGTTTATGATGAATTATATTCTGTTTATAATTTGTCTACTGATTTAACTTTTAAAATAATTTCTGCACAAAAAACAACTTACAATGATTTAGTTTTTGAGATTGCATCTTTGAATAATGGATTAGATATTTCTAATGTTAATTTAAGATCTAATTCTAATAATTTAATAGTTCAAAAAACTACTAATAAATATACTACTAAATTAAATGAATTCGGACCAAATGTAGAATTAAATGGAAATATTAATTTTGCAGCAAATAAATCTGGAACTAATATTTTGAAAATAACTATTTATAATAATAAAAATGAAGAAATATTTACAAAAGAGATTGCTGTGACTGTAGATGCTCCAAAAGATTTGAGAGTAGAATATTTGCCAGCATTAATTGTGCCTTATGTAAATAATTTAGGTGCTGTATTTGTAAGCGATGCTTTAGATTCAACTCCTGTAGAAGCACATGTTAGTGCATATTTAAACGATGTTTTAATTGGTTCTGGAGTTACAGATTTTGAAGGTAAAATTCCTTTAGAAATAACTAAACCAAGTTCTGGAGATTCTTTAAAATTAAAAGCTACTGCTCCAGGATATAATGCTATAGAATCTGAATTAAAAATAACTGAGAATATTTTAATTGCTGATGTTCCTGAAATTACATATAATATTAATATTGATGAATTAGATTATTTAGTAAAGAATATTACTTTTACAACTCCTTTACCAAATAAATTAAAAATACAAAGAATTAGTTTTACTAATAATGAATTTAATAAATTCTTAGAAGTTAAACATAATTTAAGAGCAAATTATGAATTTGAAAAAACTTTGAGTTTAGAGTTATCTGCAAAATTAACTACTGATGGAAAGAATTTATTAGAGCCAAAAACAATTAATACTTTTTTAGATTTGGTTGTAACATCTAATGAAATTAATGAAGTTTGGAATGTAAAAGTACCCGTTACTTTCTACATCCAATTATATGATTCTTTAGATAGTGTTGATTGTTTGAAATTAGAGGTTTCTAATGATGATTTATCTGCAGAAGAATATGGTTTTAAATTAATTAATACTTGTACTTACAATGAAGTTGCTACTGAATTGTATAATGTTAAAACTTTTGTTGAATGGTCAGAAAATAAATTAGGTGAATTTGAATATGATAAAAAGATAATTGATTCTGAAGGTATGGATTTATTTGAATCTATTTCTAAGAGCACAAGTTATTCTTTATTATTCAAACCAAGTTCTAAAATATCTTCAGGAAAATCAAAAGCAAATTTTATAGTAAAAGCATATTATAGAACTAATTCAGGATTGCAAGAATTAGTTGTAAATAAAGAATTAGATATTATTTATAGTAAATTAAGTAATTGTTTAAAAATTACTACATCTGATGGTACTTTAATTAATCCTTCTGGTGTAAATAACCCTATTGTTGTTGGAGTAAGTCCATTTGGTATGGGTATGAATGCAATGAATGGTTTATATGGCAATTCTTATAATCCTTATTTAACAAATTCTTATGGTTCTGCAAATATTGTGCCAAATAGTGCAAGTAATTTATGGGATCAATTATCTTCAACATCAAATACTCAAGGTAATTTTAGTACTGCTGCAAATTTAGCAAGTTTAAATAGTAATTCTGGTGTTGGTTCAAATAATGTTCAACAAATGATGTTAATGTTACAAATGATGGGTGGGAGTTATGGTGGAATGAATCCCCAAATGTATTTGGCTCCTACAAGTAATTTAACTATTACTAATACTTGTGCTTACGATGTGGATGTTCAAGTTGGGGCTGCTGCTCAAATTATGGTTAGTCCAAATTCATCTACAATTACTATTGGAAGTAATTCTCAAGTAACGGTAACTGCAAATAGTTTGCCTGGAATTTATAATTTAAATATTTTAGCAGGTTATAATGGAAATTTAAATCCGTTTGCTGTTTTACCAATAAATGTAATTGATTATGCTTCTGAAACAGTTCAAGATGATTGTTTTAAAATTGAAGGTGAACCAACATTAGATATGAGTTCGTTTACAAAAAATTATAAACAATTAAAAATTTACAATTATTGTTTTTCAAAAGGAGTTGTGTTTGATGATGCAAATCCTATAGAATTAAATGCTTTATTTGCTGCTGAAGATTTAGTTATGAAAGACAAAGATGGAAAAGATGTTAAAGTTTTAGATAAAGGACAAAAATATGCTGAATTAAAAATAATTAAAAGTCCACAAATAGAAACAAGTAATACTTATGGTAAATATCAATATATAGAATTATTAATTTTGAAAAATTCTGCAATACAAGAAGTTAGTTTTAATAATTATGCTGGTACAAATACTTTGAGTGATACAGCTCAATCTTTAAGTGTTTTAAGAAGTGCTGCAACAGCATTAAATCAAAATGTGAACTTTAAAGCATTAGTTACAATTAATTCAAGAATTGGTTATGGTATGACTGCTCAAAAGAAAGCTGTTGTAAAAACATTAACAATAAGAGATTTATGGAATTTATTGGCTTTGGCTGGTGCTGGAGAATTAGATGCTGGAAATAGAACTTGTACTCCTAATAAATGGAGTTCATTTATTGATGATGATATTTCTTACAGTGTAAAATATTCTCAAATAAAAGATAGAATTCCATTAAATAATGAGAGTTGGGATTTATTAGATAAAGATTGTTTTGGATCATATGATAATGTTAAATTTAAAGACGATTATTTAGAACAAACTTCTAATGGAATAACTGTTAAATTAACTCCTCATTTCAAAGATAGAAAATTGTATTTTGATATTGATGTTAAAGGTTCTGGAGATAAATTTGAATCTACATATGATTTTGGTTATACTTTGCAATCATATTGGCATAGTGAAACACCTTTGCAAAAAAGAGATAGAACTTTGAAATTCATTTTAACAATTACAGATGTTACTGCTGGAGACCCTGCTAAAGATCCAACTGCAGATGCAAAAACTCAAAATACAAAAGATGAATTTTGTATTGATAAGTTTGGTAATGAATGGAAATCTTTGAGTACTTATGGTTTTGGTTCTTTAGAAGGATTTAATAATGGAAATATGTTAAGTTTTGATTATAGAACTACTGTTACTCCAGATTGTACAAAAACATTTTGTGATGCAGAACAATTAAAGAAATATTTGAAAGGTAAATTTACTACTTCTTTGTCAACTAATATTGTTTATGAAACTTATTTGTCTCAAAAATATGTTGTTAAAAATGCAACTGATAAGAATGTAATTGAATTGTTGCCTTCAAAAGTATTGGATAAAGTTTCAATGTATTTCTTAGAAAAATATTTAGCTGAAGCAATTGCTGATACGGCTATTGAAACAACTGGATTTGATAAGTTTAAAAACTTGGTTAAAGAAATGCCAAATTTATTTTTAGTTACTACTAGTGGATGTTATACTGGAACTACAGCTTATGGTTTTACTGTAGTTGGTTCAAATAAATGTTATTATAATGCACAAAAAATGTCTCAAGATGCTTCAGGACAAACATATATGAAAGATATTTTTAAAGGTGCTTTTGACGTAGTATTCTTAGTTCCTGAAACTAAATGGATGTTAATAGGTTTTAATCAAGCTTGGAATGTAAAAGTTGAAACAGTTTATTTGAAACCTGATAATTATAAAATGTATTTTGAAGGAAGTAATTTCTTAAGTTATGATGCTAATGTATTTGGTGTTGAAGTGAAGAATCCTGGAATATATTTAATACAAATGGATTTAAATGCTGGGAAAGAAGTTTTGAGAATTCAACCTGCTGAATATTTTATAGATCAAACTTATAAGGCAAATACTATAGACAGATTCTTTTATAGTTTGCCAATAGATCCTACAAGAGATGGATTTGTTGGAACTTATAATGGACAATTTGGTTTATGTACTAAAGCAAATGCTATGGATGTTTTAAGCTTCCCACAAATAAATACTTGTTTAAGTACTAATAAAAATGTAAATAAATTAACTTTCGCAAGTCAAAATTATTTGGAAATTAATTATACAAATTACGATTATATTGTAAATTTCCCAAGTGCTTGTAAAAACAATAGTACTTGTGAAATAAATGGAAATAATAGTTTTAAAGTTACTGCTCCTAAAAACGCATATACTTTAGAAAACATATTCAATACTCCTCAAAATTATTGTTATTCTGAAAGTAATAATATTGTTAAGGTAGTTTATTCTGGTGAACAAAGGTGAATTAAATGGGATTGAGAGATTTTTATTATAGTTTGGAAAACAAATATTATGGTTTGTTAGATAAATTAGACAAATCAGGATTACATGTTTACAAGGTTGTAGATAAAGTAGATAAAGTAATACCTTCTTTTGTTTTGGTAATAATTTTATTTGGTTTAATTATTGCTGGAATAATTATAGGATTATTATCTGTTTTTAATATTGGTTTCCCAAATGATCCCATTACTTTTGTGTTCACAGATAAGCATGGTGAAAATTTCTCTAATCAAGTAGTATCTTATTCTTTCAATGGAGAGAATCGAGGTTTTTTAGAAACTGATGCTTTAGGAGTAATTTATTTTGATAGTGCAAAAAGTGGAGATGTTTTTGCATTTGAGATCCCAAAAGGCAATTCTGTTGAAACAATAACTAGAACTATAACTAAAGATAGGTTATATAATATTAAGTTGAATTTTTCTTTGGCTCAAGATAGTGTAAATTTTACAGTAAATTCTATTGATAATTTAGCATTGAAACCAATTAATATTTACTTTGTTTGTGCTAATGCAAATGCAGTTGTGCCTGAGAGTAGAATTAATTCTATAGATAGTACTTATAATATTTCTTTTGATTCTGATTGTGGGGTTTTGAGTGCAAATATAAAATCTAATTATTATGAGGAGGCATATCAAGAAATTTATTCTGGAGTTAATATAAATTTAAGACCTAATGATTATTCTGGAAATATGCAAATTACTGTAAATATTTATGATGAATCTAATTTGCCTATAGCTGGAGATGCAAGTGTAAATATATCTCAAAATGGAATTCCTATTAAATATGGTAATAGAGTTTCTGAAAGTGTTTATACTTTTACTGGATTAAGTGCTGCAACTTATGTTGTAAATGTTACTAAAAGTGGTTATGCTTCACAAAATCAAACTGTTGTTTTAGATGGTTCATCAACTACTCAAAATATTTCTATGTATTTGAAAAAGACTTCTGGATTAGGAAATTTTGTTTTAAAAATTGTAGGTATTGATGGTAAAGCAATTAAAGATGTTGCGGTAATTGTAAAATCACAAGATGAATCTGGAAATCAAAAAGAGATTGTAAGTCAAGGTAAAACAGATGCTTCTGGAAATATTGATTTAGATGTGCCAGACATTTCTCAAAAATATTGGATATTGGCTAGTAAAACTGGTTATACTTCTTTGAGTAGATCTAATGTATCTATATCTGAAACTCAATTAACTTTGGTTATGAGAAAAACTAATGAAGCTAATTTATTAAGAGTTAAAATTTTTGATGAATTTGGTTTTGCAGTAAATAATGCAAATGTTGCTTTGATGGATGCAAATGATAATGTAATTGCGCCATATTTTGGTGTGACAGATTTTAATGGTATTGCTAAGAATTCTGCTGAAAATGGAACTTATAAAGTATATGTTTACAAAGGTTCGTTTAGTGGAATGAGTGAATTATTTTCATATGATTCGGATGCTTTAAATGCAAATGAATATGTAATTGTAAATTTGAGCTTGCCAAAAGCTGGTTGGGATATTACTTTAAAGGATTCTTTTGGTTTGCCTGTGCCTAATGCTTTGATAACTTTATATGATGCTTACAATTATGAGCCAATAGAAATTGGTAATAGATATGCTTCTCCTGAAGGTACATTATCTATACAAAATTTAAGAGTGGATAGAAAATATTTTATTGTTGCGAGTGCAAATAGTTTTGAAAATTATATTTCAAAATCTAAGTTTTTAACTGCAAATGGTTTAGCAGTAGATAATTTTGTAATGGAAAAACAAAAAATAGATTCTAGAATTAAAGTTGAATCTATTGGAACTTATGATTTAGAAAATAATAAAGTGTATAAATTAGCTTCAAATACTGAATATGTTTCTCGATTTAAGATTACTTTGCCAGAAGGCGAAATAAATTATGAAGATTTATTTGCAAACTTTGTTTTAGGTTCATTAGATGCTGTTGAAAAAGAACCAATATATATTAAAAAAGTAGAATATAGTGGAAATGCAAACTTAATGAAAGGTAGAAATTATTCTGAGAATAATATTGAAAAAAGTATTGGAGATACAAAAAGTTTTGATAATGTAATTTATGATGGTTCTCCATTCCAAGATCAAATTAAATGGGTTCAATTAACTTGGGATTTAGAAAGTCATAATATTGACTCAGGAATATTATTTGTTGATGTTTATATGCAAGTAAGAGCTGGAGTTCAAGATGGTGTAAAATCTGATTTATCATTTAATATTTTAGCTAAAGAAGATGAATATTATTCTAGTCCTGAGAATTTATCTTCTGAAGAAAGTAATAGTGGTTTATTTGCTCCAAAAAATAAAATCTTTTTCGTTGTTGGAGAAGGCCAACAAGTATGTGATGATTTATTTTGTTTTGAAGGTTCATATTTAGATTTGACTGATGATTTAAAAAGTTCTGTAATGGGTGAATTACCTTATGTTGCTAAATTAGGTAGAGATTATGTTTTAAATTTTAATTTAGTAAATAATAGGGATGTTCCATTAACTAATTATAGAGTTATTATAGAGAATCCACAAAAAAGTTTAGAAATGGATTCGGGCATAATTTATTCTGCAAATAATTTGGAATTTAATAAACCAGAACCAATAAAATTTGCAGATAACTTTAGTTTTACTTTTAGAGATGTTGCTACATTAAATCAAAATGGTGCAATAAAAGGAGAAATTAATTTTATACCTATTGCTGAAGGTTCAAATTCATTTAAAATAACTGTAATTGAAGATAGAGAAATAATTTATACAAAAGAATTTTATGTGAGTGTAGTTTCAAATAAAGAAATATTTGTTGAGATTATTCCCGAGATTTTGCCTTCATATGTTGATACAAATATTAAATTTATTGTAAAAGATTTTGATAATAATGCTTATTTAGAAGATGCATTTGTAAGAATAGTAAATATTTATGATTCAGAATTAGCTTCTGGAAGTACAAATGAATTTGGAGAAGTTGTTTTAGAAATTGTAGGACAAAATCCAAATACTGATTTGTATATGAAAGTTTATAAAGAAGAATATAGAGCTTTTGAAAAAGTATTAAGAACTAGTGATAAATTTATTACTATTGATCCAGAAGAATTAAGTGTAAAAGCTAATGTTTTTGAGATGAAAGGTCAAGGAGTATTGAATTTAAAAAATACTTCTCGATTACCTGTTGTAATTGAATCAATTGTAGTAGAAGGTAATTTTGATGAGTATGTAAATGTATTAGAAACAAATAATTATTTAGAAAATAGTAGTAAAGATTTAGTAATGGATAAAGAACATAGTTATGAAGTTCCAGTAAATGTTTCTTTAACTACAATTGCATCATATTTGAAAGAAAGTACAGAATATGAGGGCAAAGTAATTATTACTGTAAAACCAAAAGATTTATTAGGAGATCAAACTATAAGATCATGGACTTATGAAGTTCCGTTAAAATTATTTATTTCTTTAGGTAAAGGTTTAGATAATTTAGATTGTTTAGGTTTAGATAAAACTAAATCTGAAATAGTTTCTAATAATGGTAAGAATGATAGTGATTCTTTAACTGTTGTAAATGGTTGTACTGTTGATGGTGTTCCTGTAAAGATAAGAAATTTAGAAGCTAAGATTACTTGGAAAGGTAATGCTTTAGGTGCATTTACTTTTGTTAAGAATGAAATTTCTTCAAGAATTCAAAGTGCATATTATGTAACTTTATTAACTACAATGTTAAATCACGAAGAATCAATGTTTGTATTGAATTTTAATCCAGCTACTGGAAGAGTTGCTGGAACTAATACTGCAGAAATAGAATTAAGAGCAAGTTATTTCACAGATAATGGTATTGAATTTGTTACTGCAAAAACAGAATATAGTGTAAGTGTAGTAGATATGAAATCTTGTATAACTTATGATTTGCCTGATGCAGAAGTAGATTTAATTAAGATTCCAAGAGATTCTACTGGTGAATTTAAAATCAGAAATGATTGTGAGGCTGGATTTTCAGTATTATTAACAGATTTGCCAAAGGACTTTTTAGATGTTACTCCTAAAGAATTTGATTTACCTGCACAAAGTGAAGTATTGGTAAAAATAAATCCTAATAATTCTAATGTTGGTGTTTATTTATTAGAAGTAAGAGGTAAAACTTCTAAAGAAAGTTTTAATGGTGTAAGAGTTGGTTCTGAGGCATTAAGAGTATTTGTTGCTCCATTGGAAACAGATTGTTTGGTACTGGATAATTATGAATTTAATTTAGGTAAAAGCGATGAGAATAGATATGCTTATTTGATTAACAGATGTTATTACAAAGATTTACAAGCTTTGTATAATATTGATGTTACTCATGGTGGTTTAGGTTTATCTGGTGAATGTGCTAGTCAAAACTGGCAAGGTGTTGTTTTAGGTTCTTTAGCTGGTGGTGTTGCTTCTGCAACTGCTGGTATTGCTTATGGTAATGTTTTAGGAAGTATTGGTGGCGATCCTTTTAAAGCTGCTAAAGCAGAATCTGATTTATTAGCCAAAGTAGGTATTACTAAAAAAAGTGGTAAATTTTATGATTCTGAAGGTGCTGAAATGAATCTAGAACAAGTAAATTATGCCCTATCTGAAATTAAAGATAATACTATGGGTTATAATAAAGATGGTAAATTAGTTGCCGGTCCCGCAGTTACCACTCCAACTGCTCCTGCTCCTGCTCCTGCTCCTGCTGCTCCTGCTGCTGTTCCTGCTGCTGCTCCTGCTGCTCCTGCTGCTGCTCCTGCTGCTGCTCCTGCTGCTGCTCCTGCTGCTGC